>CBIHQF010000001.1:0-24772 GCA_966211665.1 uncultured Pseudomonas sp.
TTTAGCAACCTACCCGGTTCCAGCGCGGGCCACGCCAATGGAACCCTATTTGGTCTTGCTCCGAGTGGGGTTTACCTAGCCACGGACTGTTACCAGCCGTGCGGTGCGCTCTTACCGCACCTTTTCACCCTTACCGGCGCCGAAGCGCTTAGGCGGTTATTTTCTGTGGCACTTTCCGTAGGCTCACGCCCCCCAGGCATTACCTGGCACTCCGCCCTATGGAGCCCGGACTTTCCTCCCCCGCGTTCCGCAGAACGAAACACGGCAGCGACTGTCCGATCGACTCTCCGCCGGCAAGGGTAACGGCCTAAGTTGCAAGCGGCAAGCCATAAGCCGCAAGAAAAAACAGCGGGATTGGCAAAAGCCCTGCCCGCCTCAGCAATGGAAGTGCCCGCCTTTTCTTGAGGCTTGCAACTTGCGGCTTATCGCTGGCGCTCCAGCGCCACCTGATAGAGCAGGTTCTTGCGCACCCCGGTGATTTCCGCCGCCAGCGCCGCAGCGCGCTTGAGCGGCATTTCCTGCAGCAGCAAGTCGAGCACCCGCAGCGCCTCGGCGCTTACCGCGGCCTCGCCTTCCGGCGCCTGCCAGCCGGCTACCAATACCACGCATTCGCCACGCTGTTGATTGCTGTCCGCCGCCACCCAGGCGCTCAACTCGGCCAATGGCAGACCCTTGAGCGTCTCGAAGGTCTTGCTGATCTCACGGGCCAGCAATGCCGGACGCTGATCGCCAAACACCGCCTGCATATCCTCCAGGCACTCGAGAATACGGTGCGGCGCCTCATAGAAAATCAAGGTGCGCGGCTCTTCCTTGACCTGCTCCAAGCGCGCCCGTCGAGCAGTTGCCTTGGCCGGCAGAAAGCCTTCGAAGATGAAACGGTCCGATGGCAAACCGGCGGCCGACAAGGCCGCGATCAGCGCACAAGCACCGGGCACCGGCACCACCGTAATGCCGGCCGCCCGCGCCTGACGCACTAGGTGATAGCCCGGATCGGAAATCAGCGGCGTACCCGCGTCGGAAATCAGCGCGACATCTTCGCCGGCCTGCAAGCGCGCGAGAAAGCGCCCACCCTGATCGCGCTCGTTGTGCTCGTGACAGGCCGCCAACGGCGTGCCGATACCGAAGTGCTGCATCAGCCGCGCCGAGTGGCGGGTATCCTCCGCGGCGATCAAAGCGACCTCACGCAGCACGTTCAGCGCCCGCGCGCTGATATCGTCGAGGTTGCCGATAGGCGTAGCCACTACATAAAGCGTGCCGGGGGCGGAAGTCGGAGCACCGGAAGCGGTCACGGCAAAGCCTCTTGGATATGCAAAGCGCGCATTGTAGCCCGCCTCGCGATTGTCGCGCGCGCAGGCCGTGTCGATGGTTCTATAAAAGGCTGTAGATAACAGACTGTTAATGCCGCCATGCCGAACGCAACAAACCGTGAACAGGTTCTTGGCCTTCGACATCGCACCAACCCCTCACGCGCGGGTACAATTCCCGCTCATTTGATCAAGTATCAGGAACGCTTACATGATCGCCTGCACCCGCCCACTCACCGTGCTCAGCCTTGCCGGCCTGCTCGCCGCCTGCGCCGGCTCGCCTTCATCCAACCTGGGCGAACTGCCACGCACCCCACAAGCCAGCATCGAACAGATGCTGCAACAGGCCGGCGGGAGCCAGCCCGAACAGGCGGCGGCGCTACGCCTGGCCGCGGCCGACCAAGCCTATCGGCAAAACGATATCGGCAAGGCCACGCGCATTCTCGAACAGGTGCGAATCGACAGTCTGAAACCCGCGCAACAAGTCTATGCCGTCACCTTGATCGCCGAACTGGCGTTGACCCGCGACAAACCGCAGGCCGCCTTGCGCGCCCTCGACCATCCAAGCATGGCGCGTCTCGGCGAACTGCCCGTGGAACAACAGGTACGCACCCAGCTGACCCGCGCCAGCGCCCTGCAAGCCGACGGCCAGATCCTCGAGGCCGCGCGCGAGCGGGTGTTCATCGCCCCGCTGCTGAGCGGCGAGACCGCCCAAGCCAACCACGAAGCCATCTGGAACCTGGTCGCCAGCCTGCCCCTCGAACAGCTTCAGGGCGGCTCCGGCAGCGACATGGCCGGCTGGCTGGCACTGGCCCGCAGCACCAAGACCGCCGGCCCCCTGGAGCAACAGCAAGCCGCTATCGACACCTGGCGCGCGCAACATCCCGAGCACCCCGCCGCGCGCCAATTGCCGCAGATGCTCGGCAAGCTGCAAGCCTTATCCAGCCAGCCACTGACGGAAATCGCCCTATTGCTGCCGCAGGAAGGCCAGTTGGCGACGGTGGCGCGCGCCCTGCGCGATGGCTTTCTCGCCGCCCATTATCAGGCGCAACAGAGCGGCCAGAACCCGCCGAACATTCAGTTCTACGACAGTTCGCGCCTGACCTCGTTGGACGAGTTCTATAACCAGGCCAAAGCGGCGGGCGTGCAATTGGTCATTGGCCCGCTGGAAAAGCCGCTGGTCAAGCAGCTCAGCGATCGCGAGCAGTTGCCGATCACCACCCTGGCCCTGAACTACAGCGAGGCTGGCCAGGAAGGCCCGGCACAGTTATTCCAGTTCGGCCTCGCCGCCGAAGACGAAGCCCGCGAAGTGGCGCGCCGCGCCTGGGCCGACGGCATGCGCCGGGCTGTCGCCCTGGTGCCGCGCGGCGAATGGGGCGACCGGGTGCTGGATGCTTTCCGCCAGAGCTGGCAAGCCCAGGGCGGCAACCTGATCGCCGCCGAGCATGTCGACCAGCCCGTCGAACTGGCCAAACAGATCGCCAATCTGTTCCAGCTCCGTGAAAGCGAGGCGCGCACCAACCGCCTGAAGAACACCCTGGGCGTGGCAGTGGCCAGCCAGCCGGCACGACGCCAGGATGTCGACTTCATCTTCCTCGCCGCCACCCCGCAACAGGCGCAGCAGATCAAGCCGACCCTGGCGTTCCAATACGCTGGCGACGTCCCCGTATATGCCACTTCGCACCTGTTCACCGGCGCGCTCAGCCAGGCGCAATACCAGGACATGGACGGCATTCTGTTTTGCGAAACGCCGTGGCTGCTCAACAGCGACGAACCGCTGCGCCAACAAGTCAGCGAGCAATGGCCGCAGGCCGGCGGCAGCCTGGGCCGGCTCTATGCGATGGGCGCGGATGCCTATCGCCTGGCGCCGCGCCTGACCCAACTCAAGGCGTTGCCCGGCACGCAGGTCGACGGCCTATCCGGCAGCCTGAGCCTGAACCCGGCCCAGCGCATCGAACGCCAATTACCCTGGGCGATGTTCAACAATGGCGCGGTGCAGCGCCTGCCAGACAATATCCATTGAGCGAGCGCGGCAGCACTCAGGACAGCGGTTCGGCCGCCGAGGCCCTCGCCCGGCGCCACCTGGAGCAACGGGGCCTGCGCCTGCTGGCGCAAAACTGGAGTTGCAAGCGCGGCGAGCTCGATCTGGTCATGCTCGATCGCGATACAGTAGTATTCGTCGAAGTCCGCTACCGCCGGCACAAAGCCTGGGGCGGCGCCCTGGAAAGCGTTGACGCGCGCAAGCGGGAAAAACTGACGCTGGCCGCCACGCACTTTCTGCAAAAGGAATCACGCTGGGCCCAACATCCCTGCCGGTTTGACGTGATCGCCATCAATGCCGACGGCAATCGCCCCCCGCAACTGAACTGGATTCAAAACGCCTTTGATACCTGAACAGGCGCCACACTGAAGGTTATATCTCCGATGGACATGCAAGCCCGCATACGTCAGCTGTTCCAAGCCAGTATCGAAACCAAGCAACAGGCCATGGACGTGCTCATTCCGTTCATCGAGCAAGGCAGTCAGGCCATGGTCAACGCCCTGCTCAACGAGGGCAAGATTCTCACCTGCGGCAACGGCGGCTCGGCCGGCGACGCCCAGCACTTCTCCTCGGAACTGCTCAACCGCTTCGAGCGCGAGCGCCCGAGCCTGCCGGCGATCGCCCTGACCACCGATAGCTCGACCATCACCTCGATCGCCAACGATTACAGCTACAACGAGGTGTTCTCCAAGCAAATCCGCGCCCTGGGCCAACCCGGCGACGTGCTCCTGGCGATTTCCACCAGCGGCAACTCGGCCAACGTCATCCAGGCGATCCAAGCCGCCCACGACCGAGAAATGACCATTGTCGCCCTCACCGGCCGCGACGGCGGCGGCATGGCATCGCTGCTGCTGCCGGAAGACGTGGAAATTCGCGTGCCCTCGAAAGTCACCGCGCGCATCCAGGAGGTTCACCTGCTGGCCATTCACTGCTTATGCGACCTGATCGATAGCCAACTATTCGGGAGTGAAGAATGACTCGCATCTCGCTGCTTCTCGTAACCCTGGCGCTCAGCCTGAGCCTTGCAGGCTGCGGTAGCCGCAGCATCGGCAATAAAATCGACGACCAGTTCATCGCCCCGCAAGTCGAGACGAATATCGCCCGCGCCCATGCCGATCTGACCAGCCCGACTTCGCATATCGTCGTGACCAGCTACAACGGCGTGGTGCTGCTCGCCGGGCAAACCCCGCGCAGCGACCTGAAAGCGATCGCCGAACAGGCAGCGCGCCGGGTCCAGGGCGTCAGCAAAGTCCACAACGAGCTGCAAGTGCTGCAACCCACCTCGTTGCTGGCGCGCAGCAACGATTCATTGCTGACCACCAAGATCAAGGCGCAGATGGTCGCCGATGCCAGCGTACCCGGCACCCGCATCAAGGTGATCACCGAGAACGGTATCGTCTACCTGCTCGGCCTGGTCTCACGCCAGGAGGCCATCAACGCCACCAATCTGGTGCAGAGCGTCGGCGGCGTGCAGAAGATCGTCAAGCTGTTCCAATATACGAATTAGCGGCAGCTGCAAGCTGCGGCAAGGTGATGCAAAAAACAGGGCGCCATTGGCGCCCTTTTTTATTTGAAGCTTGTGGCTTGCCGCTTGAGGCCAGGTATCACTTGACCACTTTCAAGCTGGGCCGACCGCTGGGGCGTGGCGGTTCGTCGTCGGGCGGCCCCTGATCCTCGGGCTCCTCGCCAGCAGACACCGGCGACTCCAGATCGAAGACCATGCCCTGCCCGTTCTCCCGGGCATAAATCGCCAATACCGCACCAGCGGGCACATAGAGGCTATGCGCAACGCCTCCGAAGCGCCCCTCGAAACTCACCGCTTCGTTATCCATATGCAAATGGCGCACCGCGCTGGGCGACACATTGAGCACGATCTGACCGTCACTGGCGAAGCCGGGCGGCACCTGCACGCCGACGAATTCGGAATTGACCAGCAGATGGGGGGTGCAATCGTTATCGACAATCCACTCGTAGAGCGCACGAATCAGATAGGGGCGACTGGAGTTCATCAAAGCCTCCTCAAGCTTTACCACGCCGTTTAAAACCTAGCACAACGGCCATGTGCGGGCGCCCGGTCAAGACGCAACGAGCAATGGTCGCGACCTTCGAGGACGCGACCGACGGACGCCACGGTTTCGTCGCGGCGGTTAGCGCATATCGCGCTCAATGGGGGACAGACTAGCCTGAAAGGCCTCACGAGCGAACTGCCGATCCATATAGTCGAGCAAGGGCTTGGCCGCTTTCGGCAACTCGATACCCAACACCGGCAAACGCCAGAGAATGGGCAACAAGCAGCAATCGACCAAACTCAGCTCTTCGCTGAGAAAGTAGGCCTTATCGGCAAACAGCGGCGAGACGCCGGTCAGGCTCTCGCGCAGCTCCTTGCGCGCCAGCGCGCGGGCCGGATCCTTGCTGCGCGGGTCGAGAATCTGGTCGACCAGCTTGCACCAATCGCGCTGAATGCGATGAATCAGCAAACGACTGTTGGCCCTGGCCACCGGGTAGACCGGCAACAATGGCGGATGCGGATAACGCTCATCCAGGTACTCCATCACCACGGTCGACTCGTACAGCGCCAAATCGCGATCCACCAAGGTGGGCAGACTGGCATACGGATTGACCTCAAGCAGCTTCGCCGGACAATTGTCCTTCTCCACATTGATGATCTCGGCGATGACACCCTTCTCGGCGAGCACGATGCGTACACGGTGGGAATAGTGGTCGGCGGGGTCGGAGTAACAGGCCAACCGATTGGTCACGCCCATGGCGGTCCTCCTCGCTTATTCAGGTATTTGAAAGCAGAAAAACTGCGCGCCCAAGAGGGCGCGCAGATCGACAACGAAGGGAAGCGGCGGATTAATGCACGTCCTTCCAGTATTCGCGCTTGAGCAGATTGGCGAACACGAAGAAGAAGGCCAGATACAGCAGAACATAGGTGCCGATACGCTGACTTTCCAGCTTGATCGGGTTGGCCGAATAAGCCAGGAAGGTCACCAGATTCTGGATCTTTTCATCGAACTCTTCTTCGCTCAATGCACCGGTATTCGGCGCGATCGCCAACTGATCGCAGGCTTCATGGGTAATCGGCGTGCCGGTCAGCGGATCGAACTGCTTCTTGCCGTCTTCGACCACCTGAACCTGCTTGCAACCGATGTACTGGTGCCCCTGCAGATCGGCCAACACGTTGGGCATGCCCACGTTGGGGAATACCTTGTTGTTGGAACCCAGCGGACGAGTCGGGTCGTAGTAGAAAGTACGCAGGTAGGTGTACAACCAGTCGTTACCGCGCACGCGGGCGACCAAGGTCAGATCCGGCGGCGCGGCGCCGAACCAGGCCTTGGCGTCATCCGGTTTCATCCCGATCTTCATGTGATCGCCAATTTTCGCGCCGCTGAATACCAGATTTTCCAGCATGATTTCATGCGGAATGCCCAGATCGTCGGCCACCCGCTCATAGCGCTGGAACTTGGCGCTATGGCAACCCATGCAGTAGTTGGCGAACGTGCGCGCTCCATCCTGCAGGGCCGCCTTGTCGGTCAGATCGATTTCCACATGGTCCAGCTCGACGCCAGCGCCAGCGGCGAAAGCCCAGGCTGGCAGCGCAGCAATAACAAACGCAGCAAATAGCTTTTTCATCAGCCCGTCACCCTTTCCGGAACCGGTTTGGTTTTTTCCATCCTGGTGTAGAACGGCATCAGGATGAAGTACGCGAAGTACAGGAAGGTACACACCTGCGACAGCAACGTACGACCCGGCGTTGGCGATAGCACGCCCAGGACACCGAGGATGACGAAGGAAACGCAGAAGATCAGCAGCCAGATCTTGCTCAACCAACCCTTGTAGCGCATCGACTTGACCGGGCTACGATCCAGCCAGGGCAACACGAACAACACGGCAATCGCCGCACCCATGGCGATAACGCCCATGAGCTTGTCCGGAATCGCCCGCAGAATCGCGTAGAAGGGCGTGAAGTACCAGACCGGCGCGATGTGCTCGGGGGTCTTGAACGGGTTGGCCGCTTCGAAGTTCGGCTTCTCCAGGAAGTAACCGCCCATTTCCGGGAAGAAGAACACCACGAAGCAGAAGATGAACAGGAACACCACTACGCCGACGATGTCTTTCACGGTGTAGTAAGGGTGGAAGGCGATACCGTCCAGCGGCTTACCGTTCTCGTCCTTGTTCTTCTTGATGTCGACGCCGTCGGGGTTGTTCGAACCGACTTCGTGCAGCGCCAGAATGTGCAATACCACCAGCCCCAGAATCACGATCGGCAAGGCCACCACGTGCAGGGCGAAGAAGCGGTTCAGAGTGATGCCCGAGATCAGGTAGTCACCACGGATCCACTGGGTCAGATCGGCGCCGATCACCGGAATGGCACCGAACAGCGAGATGATCACCTGGGCGCCCCAGTAGGACATCTGGCCCCACGGCAACAGATAGCCCATGAAGGCTTCGGCCATCAGCATCAGGTAGATCAGCATGCCGAAGATCCACACCAGCTCGCGCGGCTTCTGGTAGGAGCCGTAGAGCAGACCGCGGAACATGTGCAGGTAGACCACGATGAAGAACGCCGAAGCGCCGGTGGAGTGCAGGTAGCGCAGAATCCAGCCGAACTCGACATCGCGCATGATGTACTCGACCGAGGCGAACGCCTCTTCGGCCGAAGGGTTGTAGCTCATGGTCAGCCAGATACCGGTGACGATCTGATTGACCAACACCAGCAGCGCCAGGGAGCCGAAAAAGTAGAAGAAGTTGAAATTCTTCGGTGCGTAATACTTGCTCAGATGGTCTTCCCACATCTTGGTCGCGGGGAAGCGCGCATCCACCCATTCCATGAACTTACTCATCATGCTTGCTCCTGGTCCACACCGATGACGATCACATCATCCGACTCGTATGTGTGCGGTGGCACCGGCAGGTTCAAGGGCGCAGGCTGCGCTTTGTAGACCCGGCCAGCGAGGTCGTAGCGGGAACCGTGGCAAGGGCAGAAATACCCGCCCACCCATTCGGCTCCGAGGTCGGCAGGCGCGACTTCCGGACGGAAGGACGGCGCACACCCCAGATGGGTACAGAGCCCGACCAGCAGCAGCAACTCAGGCTTGATCGAACGTACGCGGGGATCGACATAGGTCGGCTGAGTCGAGTCCTTCGACTCGGGATCGGCCAGTACCGGCTCGAGCTTCACCAGATTCTTCAGAATCTCTTCGGTACGGCGCACGATGAATACGGGCTGCCCCCTCCATTCGGCAACCATCTGCTGGCCCGGCTCGATCTTGCTCACGTTCACCTTCACAGGCGCACCGGCAGCTTTAGCCTTGGCACTCGGGAACCATGACCCCACGAACGGGACCGCGGCACCCACCGCTCCAGCAGCACCCACCACAGAGGTGGCCGCCACCAAGAAGCGACGCCGGCCTGCATTCACGCCGTCATTGCTCATTCAGTCGTCTCCCATCAGCTTTGTGGCCTGTTGGTCAGGCCTCTACTAAGTAATTTATGAGTCGCGCAAAAAATTCGCCAAATGGTAATGAAAAGCCCCTTTTCTGACAAGGTAATTACCCTGCAGACAAAGGCTTAACACCGCGCAGAGCGCGGGTTTGAACGCTGCGACATAACACCGCAGCCCATTCTCACGCCCATAAAAAACGCCCAGTTCCGCTAGGAAGCTGGGCGTTTTGGAACGCAGACGCGAATTAACGCTTGGAGTACTGCGGACGCTTACGCGCTTTACGCAGACCAACCTTCTTACGTTCAACTTCACGGGCATCGCGAGTCACGAAACCGGCCTTGCGCAGCGCAGGACGCAGGGTTTCGTCGTAGTCCATCAGGGCACGAGTGATGCCGTGGCGGATCGCGCCGGCCTGGCCACTCACGCCGCCACCGATAACGGTGACATAGACGTCGAACTTCTCGGTCATCTCAACCAGCTCCAGCGGCTGGCGAACTACCATGCGGGCAGTTTCGCGACCGAAGAAACCATCGAGGGTACGGTTATTGATGGAGATCTTGCCAGTACCGGCACGCAGGAAAACGCGAGCGGTTGCAGTCTTGCGACGGCCAGTGCCGTAATTTTGAGTCGCCGACATAATGAACTATTCCGTTAAATCTTCAGTTCTTGGGGCTGCTGAGCAGTGTGTGGGTGGGCAGCGCCCGCATACACCTTCAGCTTACGATACATGTCGCGACCCAGCGGATTCTTCGGCAGCATGCCTTTGACCGCGGTCTCGATCACACGCTCAGGCGCCTTGGCGATCAGCTTTTCGAAGTTGATCGACTTGATGCCGCCCGGAAAACCGGAGTGAGAGTAGTACATCTTGTCGGTGGTCTTAGCACCGGTCACACGTACCTGCTCGGCATTGATCACAACGATGTAATCACCGGTGTCGACGTGCGGAGTGTATTCAGGCTTGTGCTTGCCACGCAGACGGCTGGCGATCTCAGTAGCCAGACGACCCAGGGTCTGACCTGCAGCGTCGACGACGAACCAGTCGCGCTTTACTGTTTCAGGTTTAGCAGTAAAAGTTTTCATTCTTTATAGCCTCAGGGGCCGCCCTGATAAATAAGACGGCGGATCTTACTGAATAGTGCGTACTTTGACAAGGTCAAAGGCAGCCGCAAACAGGCGCTATCGGGGGCTCGGGTCAGCGCGTCCGTTATACGGCAAGATTCTTCGGCAGGCGGCGCATCACTTCCACTGCAGAAAGAGGTGCGCAATTATGCAGATTGCGAAAATAAATACAACCTGATTGTATGGCTGTTTTGCCGGAGGAACGCCAAATGGATTATCGCCAACTGGGCCGAACGGATTTGCGGGTCAGCGCCCTGTGCCTCGGCAGCATGACCTGGGGCGAACAAAACACCGCCGACGAAGCCTTCGCGCAGATCGAGCGCAGCAAGGCCGCGGGGGTGAACTTCATCGACACCGCCGAGATGTACCCGGTGCCGCCGCGCGCCGAGACCTATAGCAGCACCGAACGGATCATCGGCGAGTACTTCGCCAAGCATGGCGACAGGGCCGACTGGGTGTTGGCGAGCAAGGTCGCCGGACCGGGCAACGGCATCGACTACATCCGCGGCGGCCAGCTCAAGCACAACCGCGCGCATATCACCGCCGCGCTGGACGCCAGCCTCAAACGGCTGCGCACCGACTGGATCGACCTGTATCAACTGCATTGGCCGGAGCGGCCGACCAACTTCTTCGGCCAACTCGGCTACAAACACCGCGACAGCGACTTCACGCCGCTGGAAGAAACCCTCGAGGTGCTCGATGAGCAGGTCAAAGCCGGCAAGATCCGTCATATCGGCCTGTCCAACGAAACGCCCTGGGGCACGCTGAAATTCCTGCAATTGGCCGAGCAGCGCGGCTGGTCGCGCGCCGTATCGATCCAGAACCCCTACAACTTGCTCAACCGCACTTTCGAAGTGGGCCTGGCGGAAATCGCGATCCGCGAAGACTGCGGATTGCTGGCCTATTCGCCCCTGGCGTTCGGCATGCTGTCGGGCAAGTACGAGGGCGGCGCCCGCCCGGCCAACGCGCGCATCAGCCTGTTCAGCCGCTTCACCCGTTACACCAACCCGCAAGCCGAAGCGGCCTGCTCGCGCTATGTGGCCCTGGCCCGCGAGCACGGTCTCGATCCGGCGCAAATGGCTTTGGCATTCGTCACCGCGCAACCTTTCGTGACCAGCAATATCATCGGCGCCACCACGCTCGAACAACTGGACAGCAACCTGGCCAGTGCGCAACTGCGGCTGTCCGACGAAGTGCTGGCCGGCATCGAGGCCATCCATATCCAACAACCCAACCCCGCGCCCTAGGGTCTGTTGCCGCTTCAGCGCAAGCCGCTGAAACGGCACCCCCATCACAACAAGGGCTGCTGACCGCCACGGCTATCGCGCCGCGATGCCAGACGATCGGCCAGCCGGGTCGGTTCGGGTAGACGGTGATGGCGTATGCAGGCCATCACCAGCTCCGGCGCACGTTCAAGGCTCACTCGATGGCCCGGCGAGACGATCAACGGCCGCACACCGCGCTTGCTGCGCAGCACCCAACCGATTGTCCGACCGCATCGGTCCAGCAAGGGAACCCGCGCCCCGCGCTGCTCTTGCAGCGGGCCATGGCTACCGGTGAGTATTTTCTTCGCCACGCCGATGCTCGGCAGACCGGTCACCACCCCGAGATGCGCGGCGATGCCCAAGCCTCGCGGGTGGGCGATGCCGTGTCCGTCGACGAATACCAGGTCGGGCTCATGGGGCAACCCCGCCAAGGCCTGCAACAAAGCCGGCAACTCGCGAAAAGACAGCAGACCCGGCACATAAGGCATGCTCGTAGGGATACGCGCCACGCACTCGGCCAGCGGCTCGAGGGTCAGCGCATCGAGCAGAACCGCCGCGGCCCGGGTGATCGAACCGCCCTCTTCGAAGCCGACATCCACACCGGCGAAGCGCTGCAGCGGCGGGTAGTCGTCTTCCAGCCGCACTTGTTCGGCCAGGCACCCCTGCATGACCCGGGCAGCGGCCACGCTGCCGTCCCAGTCGGCGAATGGCTCCGCGGCAAGTTCACTCAAGGAGATCATGGCACCCTCCAGATATTTGCCTGTTTGAGCGCCACGACGATGCGCAAGTTCGCCGCCCGAACAGCGGCGCCTTCTGCGATTACAGCGAGCGAGCGATGATTTCCTTCATGATCTCGTTGGTACCGGCGTAGATTCGCTGCACCCGGGCATCGGCCCAGGCGCGCGCCACCGGGTACTCCCACATGAAGCCGTAGCCGCCATGCAACTGCACGCACTCGTCGAGCACCTTGCACTGCAGGTCGGTACCCCAGTACTTGAGCATGGCCGCGGTCGGCACATCCAGCTTGCCTTGCAGGTGCAGCTCCAAACAGCGGTCGACGAACACCCGACCGACCTGGATCTCGGTCGCCATCTCGGCCAATTTGAAGCGGGTGTTCTGGAAATCCGCGATGGCTTTGCCGAACGCCTTGCGCTCACGGGTGTAATCCAGCGTCCACTGCAGCGCCGCCTCGGCCGAGGCCAGGGCAGCGATGCCCACGGTCAAACGCTCCTGGGGCAACTCCTGCATCAGATAGGCGAAACCCATACCGGCTTGACCGAGCAGATTCTCCTTGGGCACCCGCACGTCCTGAAAGAACAGCTCCGAGGTGTCCTGGGCTTTCATGCCGACCTTTTCCAGGCGCTTACCCTTGGCGAAGCCCGGCGAACCGGCCTCGACCAGAAACAGACTGGTGCCTTTGGCGCCGGCCTGCGGATCGGTCTTGGCCACCACTATCACCAGGTCGGCCAGGTAACCGTTGGTAATAAAGGTCTTGGAACCGTTGATCACATAGTGATCGCCATCCAGCACCGCGGTGGTTTTCACCCCCTGCAGATCGGAGCCCGCACCCGGCTCGGTCATGGCGATCGCGGTGACCATCTCACCGGACACCAGCTTGGGCAGGTACTTGTGTTTCAGCGCTTCGGAACCGTAATGCAGGATATAAGGCGCGACTATGTCCGAGTGCAGGGAAAAACCGATACCGGTCAGCCCCAGGCGCCCCACCTCTTCGATCACCACGGCGCTGTAGAGAAAATCCGCGGCCATGCCGCCGTACTCTTCCGGGATATGCGAACAGAGCATGCCCGCCTCGCCGGCCTTGTTCCATAGCGCGCGATCTATATGGCCGTCCTTCTCCCATTGCTGATGGAACGGCACCGCCTCCTGCTCGAGAAACTTGCGCACGCTGTCGCGGAAGAGTTCGTGATCGGAACTGAACAAGGTTCTGGGAATCATGCTGACACCTGAATAGGAATAGACGCGAGACCATGACTTTAACCAAGCAACCGCTTGGTCGCACTGGACACAAACGCCAAAAAATAAGACGATCCAGCCGTATCTTGACCGCTTTCCCATCCTAATGAGCTAAGCGCGTCGCCACCGACGATTCGAGCACGGCCATATCGCCTGTTTCTCCCCCACAAGAAGAATGACGATGACGACACCTCTCAAGCGGGTAAGCATTCTGGCCACCGACGGCGTATTCGCCTCCACCCTGATGCAGGCCAAGGATTTCTTCCATATGGCCAGCCTGCGTTACGGCAAACAGCAGGGCATCGGCTTGGCGCCGGCCTTCGAGATCAATCTGGTCAGCCCGGACGGCCAGCCGGTGCGCAGCTTCAGCGGTGTACGGGTGCCGGTGGACGGCCAACTGGATGTCGCCGACGTGATCATCCTGCCGGCGTTCTGGGACGACTTCGACGCCCTCAGCCAGCGCCACCCCCAGGTGCTCAGTTGGTTGAAGAACAGCCACGCCAACGGCAGCGCGATCTGCGGCGAGGCCACCGGAGTGTTCTGGATGGCCGAGGCCGGACTGCTCGATGGCAAGGAAGCGACCACCTACTGGCGCTTTTTCAATGAGTTCGCCGAGCGCTTCCCCAAGGTGCTGCTCAATCAGGACAAGCACTTATCGGATGCCGACAATCTCTACTGCGCCGGCGGCGTCACCTCGGCCTGCGATCTGTATATCTATCTGATCGAACGCTTCTGCGGCGCCGGCGTGGCCCAGGGCGTGGCCCGCGACATCCTCTACGAGGTGCAGCGCAACTATGCGCCGGGACGCATCGGCTTCGGCGGGCAGAAACTGCATCACGACATGACGGTGCTGCAGATCCAGCAATGGCTGGAGGATCACTTCGCCGATAAATTCCGCTTCGAGGACGTCGCCCGCGAACACAGCATGAGCATTCGCAACTTCATGCGCCGCTTCCAGGCTGCCACCGGCGACAAACCGTTGCATTACCTGCAACGCCTGCGTATCGAAACCGCCAAGGGCATGCTCAGCGCCACCCGCAAGAGCATCAAGACCATCAGTTACGAGGTGGGCTACGACGACGCGAGCTTCTTCGCCCGCCTGTTCCGCCAGCACACCGAGCTGTCGCCCAATCAATACCGCCGGCAGTTCCAACACAAAGACGGCCCCGCCTAATCGATGCGGAGCACTAACTTGCAGCTTAAAAAGCTTGCCGCTTGAAGCTGCTTTTTAAGGCTTATGCGGGCGCGAAAGGAACTCGTGGGACTGCATTTCCAGCAGGCGACTGAGGGTGCGCTGGAACTCGAAGTTCAGGCGACCGCCGCTATAGAGGTCCTTGAGTTCGACCTCGGCGGAGATGATCAGCTTGACGTTGCGGTCGTAGAACTCGTCGACCAGGTTGATGAAACGCCGCGCCATGTCTTCCTTGGCCACGCCCATCTGCTCGACGTTGGCCAGCAATACCGCGTGGAAGATCTTGCCCAGCTCGATGTAGTCGTTCTGGCTGCGCGGGCCGTCGCACAGCTCGCGGAACTCGAACCAGGCCACGTCGTCGCCGACCTTGCGCGCGACTATGGCGCGATTCTCGATCATCAGCGGCTCGTTCTCCTGCACCGCGCAGTGCTCGGGCAGCAAGCTGCTGAAACTGCGCTGCAGGCTTTCCTCCGCCTCGGCATCGAGCGGCCAGTGAAACAGCTCGGCCTGCTCCAATGCACGCAAGCGGTAGTCGATGCCGCTGTCGACATTGACGATATCGGTGTGTTCTTTGAGCAAAGCGATCGCCGGTAGAAAGCGCGCGCGCTGCAAGCCGTCCCTGTACAGGCCATCGGGCACGATATTCGAAGTCGCGACCAGGCTCACGCCGTTCTTGAACAGCTCGTCCAACAGGGTGGCGAGGATCATCGCATCGGTGATATCGGAGACGAAGAACTCATCGAAGCAGATCACCCGCGCCTCATCGGCGAAGCGCTTGCCGATGATGGTCAACGGATTCTTCTCGCCCTTGAGGGTGCGCATTTCTTCGTGCACGCGCTTCATAAAGCGGTGAAAGTGCGTGCGCATCTTGCGCTCGAACGGCAGCGCATCGAAGAAGGTATCGACCAGATAAGTCTTGCCGCGGCCGACGCCGCCCCAGAAATACAGGCCCTTGACCGGCCCCTGGGGCTTCCTGGCGAACAGCTTGCCGAACAACCCGGGACGATCGCCTTCGCTGGCCACCAGATCGTCGTACAGACGCTGCAAATGGCGCACCGCCGTTTCCTGGGCCGCATCGTGGAAGAAGTCGGGGCGCTTGAGATCGGCTTGGTAGCGTTCTAGTGGAGTCATGATGGGTGAGCCGGGCCAGTAAAACGGGGGCGTCACTTTAGCGACGGCCCCGCGGATTGGCAATCACCCCCCATGGATGCGGGCACTCCCCGTAGGTTGGCGCTGAGCGCAGCGAAGCCCAACAGTGCGGCAACCGCGCCGGGCTTCGCGTAGCTCGGCCCAACCTACGACCTACGCCGCCGCCAACTCCGCAATGGCTTCGCGCAGGCGCAGCATGGCGGCGTCCATGGACTCGGGGTCGGCGTAGGCTGGACTATCGGCCAAGCATTCGCCATCCAGCCAAAGGGTGAACTGCTCGCCCTCGTCTGCGCGCAACTCCAAAGCGTCGGCGCCGTTGGCGATCAGCCGCTGGCTGATGCTGCCGGCCGCCTTGGGATCGCTGAAGGGTCGCGAAAGCAGTAGCTGCTCGCCATCGGCGGCGAGGAAACGGAAGCGGAAGCTGCCGTCCTGCTCGCGGAAGCTGACGAAACGCGCGCTCTTGGCCGCTTTTTTCTTGCCGCCTCCACCGCCCACCGCCTGGCTGCGGAACGAGCGCAGACCGACGGCTTCGCGCAGCTCGCCGAGAAACGGCGTGGCGATCTTGCGCGCCTTGGCGGCGCCGGCCAGCAGAATGTCTTCCAGATCGCCCGGCTTTTCGATCAGCGCGTGATAACGCTCGCGCGCCTCGCCCAGCTCGGCTTCGAGCAGTTGGCACAGGCGCTGTTTGGCTTCACCCCAGGCCAATCCGGCAACCAGTTCGGCGCGGAAATCCGCCTGTTGCGTCGGCGCGGCGAAGGCCTGGTAGAGGGTGAACAGGTGCGAATTGTCGGGATCTTTCGGCTCGCCGGGTAACTTGGAGTCGGTGACGATACGCGCCACGGCCTCCTTGAGCTGCTTGCTGCTGCCGAATAACGGAATGGTGTTGTCGTAGCTCTTGCTCATCTTGCGCCCATCGAGGCCCGGCAGGGTCGCGACGTCTTCTTCGATCACCGCTTCAGGCAGGACGAACAGCTCCTTGCCCTGACCGAACAGATGATTGAAGCGCTGGGCGATATCGCGGGCCATTTCCACGTGTTGGATCTGGTCGCGGCCGACCGGCACCTTGTGCGCGTTGAACATCAGGATGTCCGCAGCCATCAGGATCGGGTAGCTGAACAGGCCCATGGTGATGCCCGCATCGGGGTCTTCGCCCTGCTCGACGTTCTTGTCCACCGACGCCTTGTAGGCATGGGCGCGGTTGAGCAGGCCCTTGCCGGCGACGCAGGTGAGCAGCCAGCACAGCTCGGGAATCTCCGGGATATCCGACTGGCGATAGAAGGTCGCCTTGTTCACGTCCAGACCGCAGGCCAGCCAGGTGGCGGCGATTTCCAGGCGCGAACGCTGGATGCGCGCCGGCTCGTCGCATTTGATCAGCGCATGGTAGTCGGCGAGGAAGTAGAACGAATCCGCATCGGCCGCGCGACTGGCGACGATGGCGGGGCGAATCGCGCCCGCGTAGTTACCGAGGTGCGGGGTGCCGGTGGTGGTGATGCCGGTAAGGATACGAGTGGTCATGGCTATCGCTTATAGGGTTAGGCGCGGGCTGCGATCAATTCGAGAGACGCGGCAGCAGCAGATCCTTGAGATCCGTGAGCTTACCGTGAAAAAAGTGCCCGCATTCTGCCACTTTCAGCAGCTCATGGGCACGTCCCAGGCCGGCGGACCAGGTATAAACCGCCTGCGGGTCTATCACTTCGTCGTCCTCTGGCTGGACAACTACCAGCGGGCAACGTTGCGCCGGCGGGTTTTCCGCGGTCAAGCGCTGCACCGCCGGCGCCACCATGATCAGTTGCACCGGCTCTATCCCCTGGTTTTCCAGACGACCGCCGAGGCTGGCGGCGACGAAGCCGCCGAAGGAGAAGCCGAGCAAGGTCAGCGGCAATTGCGGGTAGCGTGCACGCAGCCAATGCGCCACGGCCTCGGCATCGTCGACCTCGCCGCTGGCCATGTCATGGCTGCCGGCGCTGCTGCCGACACCGCGGTAATTGAAGCGCAAGGTGGCCAGGCCGGCATCGCGCGCGGTGCGCTGCAAGGTCGAGACGACCTTGTTGAGCATGGTGCCGCCCTGCACCGGATTGGGATGGCAAATCAACGCAACGCCACGGGCCTCGGGCACATCGAGCGACAGGGCTTGCAAGGGCCCGCAGGGGCCTTCGATAAATACTGGGGTTTCGCGGGTGAGCAAAAGTGAACTCCGTGACCTCTCAGAGGATCGACTCGTCTAGCTGACAGCCTGCGCCCTAGATACTCTTTGCGGTATACAGCGCAGGTTCGAGCCGTTAACGTAAAGCAAAGCCGTTTAGAGAGGAAGGACTCGTGGAACAGACGCTCACAGCCTGGTTACTACCGGCCGTTACCCTGGTAGCCGGTATTGCCATTGGCTTTCTGATCGCCCGCCTGGCGCCCAACGCGGCTCCCAACCGCACCCAGCGCCAACTGGACGAAATGCAGGAACGCTTCGACGCTTACCAGAGCGAAGTGGTCAGCCACTTCAACACCACCGCCAACATGGTGAAAAAACTCACGCAGAGCTATCAGGACGTGCAAGAACACTTGTCCGACGGCGCCAACCGTCTGGCCCTGGACGAATTGACCCGCCAGCGCCTGCTGGCCACCCTGCATGCCGAAGACGGCAGCGAAAAGCGCGAACGCCTGACGCCACCGAGAAACAACGAAATGCCTAAGGACTACGCGCCGAAAAGCGCCGATGTACCCGGCATGCTCGATGAAAACTACGGACTGAAGAACAAGCGCTAGCCTGTGGCTCGCGTGATATCGAAGGGAGCCTGCATGCTGTAATCCAGCCGTGCCGGCAACCTGATTGGTCAATAGCACCAAGCATCGCCGGGACGCCGGACCGCAAAAAGCTGGCTCCTACAGGCAACAAAAAAAACGCTGTCCCAATAATGTGTTGCATGGGCGATTCAGGCCTGAGCCTTTCTCGCATAGCCGGCAACGCATAGGGTGCGCCGTGCGCACCACCGCAGGCGACGAATCACAGGTGCGCATGGCGCACCCTACGGATCCAGACCGTCTTAAACTCGGTGGCGATAGCCAAACGCAACACGCTATTGGTACATAGCCAACAAAAAGCCCCGCTGATCAGCGGGGCTTTTTGTTGTGCGCGCAGCGGCTTAGATCGCGCCGCGCTCGCGCAGCAGTGCCAGCACCAGCTTGACGCCCTCTTCCACCGATACGCTGTGGGTATCGATCACCAGATCGGCATCCAACGGCACGTCATAAGGGAAGGACTCGCCCGGGATATTGTCGCCAGCGGCGGCGTACAAGCCCTGCGGATCGCGCTCGGCGCAAACCTGCGGCGAAGCCTGCACGTAGACGGTGAGCAGGCGCTCGGCACCGATCAGCGCCTTGGCCTGTTCTCGACCTTCGGCATCCGGAGCGACGAACGCGGCCAGGGTCAGCAGACCGGCTTCGTTGAACTGACGCGCGACATGGGCGGCGCGACGCCAGTTCTTGGTACGCCCGGCACGGTCCTGGGGCAGGCCCTTGTTCAAGTCATGGCGCAGGTTCTGGCCATCCAGCACGTAGACCGCACGGCCCATATCGAACAGCTTGCGCTCCACGGCGTAAGCCAGGGTGCTTTTGCCGGCGCCCGACAGACCGCTGAACAATACGGTGGCCGGCTGCTGGCCGAAGCGCGCGGCGCGCTCTTCGGTGGACACATGGGCGAGCTTGCCGTGGTGCCCCTCGCTACGTTGCGCGCCGACCGGATCGGCGATGATCATGCCGGCAACGACGGTGCCGTTGGTCAGCCGGTCGATGACGATAAAGGCGCCGGTGGTGCGGTTATGGGCGTAGCCGTCGAGCGCGATAGGCGCATCCAGGGCGACCCGCACCTGACCGATTTCGTTGAGCTGCAAGCTGCTCGCCGAGCCATGTTCCAGGGTGTTCACATCGACCCGGTGGGCGATGCTGGCAATCGAGGCCGGCACATAGCTGGTGGCGCGCTTGATATCGTACTTCTTGCCCGGCAGCATCGGCTCCTCACTCATCCACACCAGCATGGCGTCGAAGCTGTCGCTGATCTGCGGACGGTTGTCGGCATGCACCAGCATATCGCCACGGGACACGTCGATCTCGTCTTCCAGGGTCAGGGTCACGGCCTGGCCCGGGCCGGCGTGCTCAAGTTCGCCCTCGAAGGTGACGATCGACTTGATCTTGCTGCCCTTGCCCGACGGCAGGGCAACCACTTCGTCGCCCTTGCGCACGATGCCGCTGGCCAGGGTGCCGGCGAAACCGCGAAAGTTCAGGTTGGGACGGTTGACGTACTGCACCGGGAAGCGCAGGTCGGTGAAGTTGCGATCGCCGGCCACTTCCACGGTTTCGAGGATTTCCATCAGCGACTGGCCGTCGTACCAAGGCGAACGCTCGCTCTTGTTGACCACGTTGTCGCCCTTGAGCGCCGACATCGGCACGAAGTGCAACGAGCTCGGCTTGAGCGCGATGCCTTCGGCGAACTTCAAATAATCGGCCTTGATCTGCTCGAACACGCCCTGATCGAAGTCCTTCAGGTCCATCTTGTTGATGGCCACGACTATGTGCTTGATCCCCAGCAGGCTGGCGATAAAGCTGTGGCGCTTGGTCTGGGTCTGCACGCCGTAACGGGCGTCGATCAGAATGATCGCCAAGTCGCAGGTCGAGGCGCCGGTGGCCATGTTGCGGGTGTACTGCTCATGACCGGGGGTGTCGGCGATGATGAACTTGCGCTTGGCGGTGCTGAAGTAGCGGTAGGCCACGTCGATGGTGATGCCCTGCTCGCGCTCGGCCTGCAGGCCATCGACCAGTAGCGCCAAGTCGACGTCTTCACCGGTGGTGCCGGATTTCTTCGAGTCGCGGGTGATGGCTTCCATATGATCTTCATAGATCATCTTGGAATCATGCAGCAGGCGGCCGATCAGGGTGCTTTTGCCGTCATCGACGTTGCCGCAGGTGAGAAAGCGCAGCAGCTCTTTGCGTTCGTGCTGGGCCAGGTAAGCGAGGATGTCTTCGCTGATCAAATCGGACTGGTGACTCATTCTTCGTAGCTCCAAGCGGCAAGCTTCAAGCGGCAAGCCAAAGCAATGTGGCTAGCCTGAAATTCTGTTGATCAACCCGCTGAGCATTCTGGAAAGCTCACGAGTCTCCTGTATCCACTGAGTTGCAAGCGGCTCCGGGATATAGCCGATGTCACTGCCTATCAGCAGCTGCGTACGCAGTTCCGCACATGAGCCCTTGGCAATGCGCAGGTAATGACACTTTTCCCTGTCACTACCTCGCTCCATTCCCTCGGCGATATTGCTGGGAATAGATAAGGCCGAACGCCCTATCTGATCCCGAAAACCGTAATCACGGCAATCACGCAATATCCGGAAAACCTGAACCGCTAACAGCCTGGCTCTCTACCAGACGTCAAGCCTTTCGAAATCCATATCCCCTAGCTCCATTCCTCTTGAAGCTTGTCGCTTGCAGCTTGTGGCTTAGAAATACCCCTGACGTTTTTTCTCTTCCATCGAACCGGCGGCATCGTGGTCGATGACGCGCCCTTGACGCTCGGACGTTCGAGTCAGGAGCATTTCCTGAATGATGTCGGTCAGGCTGGTTGCCGTGGATTCCACCGCACCGGTCAGCGGGTAGCAGCCGAGGGTGCGGAAACGCACCATTTTCTTGGTGATACGCGCTTTCTCTTCGTCCGACAGATGCTCGAGGATGCGTTCGTCGTCGATCATGATCAGGGTGCCGTTCTTCTCGATCACTTCGCGCTCGGCGGCGAAGTACAGCGGCACGATCGGGATCTGCTCCAGATAGATGTATTGCCAGATATCCAGCTCGGTCCAGTTCGACAGCGGGAACACGCGGATCGACTCGCCCTTCTTGACCTTGCCGTTGTAGACGTTCCACAGCTCGGGACGCTGATTCTTCGGGTCCCAGCGGTGCTTGCTGTCGCGGAAGGAGTAGACGCGCTCCTTGGCGCGGGACTTCTCCTCGTCGCGGCGGGCGCCGCCGAAAGCCGCATCGAAACCGTACTTATCCAAGGCTTGCTTCAAGCCTTCGGTCTTCATCACGTCGGTGTGCTTAGCGCTGCCGTAGGTGAAGGGGTTCATGTCCTGCGCCACGCCATCGGGGTTGATGTGGGTGATCAGGTCCAGGCCGTACTCGCTGACCATTTTCTCGCGGAAGCGGTACATCTCCTGAAACTTCCAACGGGTGTCGACGTGCATCACCGGGAACGGCAGCTTGCCCGGAAAGAACGCCTTGCGCGCCAGGTGCAGCATCACGGCGGAGTCTTTACCGATGGAATAAAGCATTACCGGGTTGTCGAATTCGGCGGCCACTTCACGAATGATGTGGATACTTTCCGCCTCCAGCTGTTTCAGGTGGGTCAGTTTATCGAGCATGGCTACTCACGGATTGCTGTGTAATTGGGCCGGCGGGCCGTGGACGAGCGCGCACTCTAGCACAGCACCCGCTTCTATTCAGGAGGCTATCTAGACCGAAACGATCTAGCTTTATATCGGCCACAACGCGCATCTAGATCGGATTCGGACAATCGATAAACAGATGCTCCAAAGCGAAGTGCCGGGCAAGATAGTCGCCCAATGCCTGCACGCCGTAGCGCTCGGTGGCGTGATGGCCCGCGGCGATAAAGCTGATGCCGTTTTCCCTGGCGCTATGGAAGGTCTGCTCGGAAGCCTCGCCGGTCAGGTACAGATCGACCCCGGCGGCGATGGCCTGGTCGATATAGCCCTGGCCGCCGCCGGTGCACCAGCCGATACGCCGGATCGTCTGGCCGCCATCGACCAGCAAGGGCTCGCGGCCCAGCGTCTCTTGCACCCGCCGGGCGAAATCGCGCGCGCTCATGGCTTCGCCGAGGGAGCCGAGCAGACCGACGGTACGCGGATTGTCCGGCTCCAGCGGGCCTTCGACGGTAATACCCAAGTGCGCGGCCAACTGCACGTTGTTACCCACCTCCGGGTGCAGATCCAGGGGCAGATGGTAGGCCAACAAGCTGATATCGTTGGCCAGCAAGGTTTTCAGGCGACGCTGTTTCATGCCGACGACACAGGGGTTTTCACCCTTCCAGAAGTAACCATGGTGCACCAGCAGCACATCGGCCTCGGCTTCCACCGCGGCATCGATCAACGCCTGGCTGGCGGTCACCCCGCTGACGATCCGGCGCACCTGGGGTCGGCCTTCCACCTGCAAGCCATTGGGGCAGTAGTCGTTGATACGCCCGCTGTTCAAGTAGCGGTCGGCTTCTTCCTGCAAAGTTGTGAGGGCAATGGCCATGGTTATTCCTCAAACGTTGGTTGAAGCCGCTGCTTTATTGCGACCCGGCCTTCTATAATGGCGCACCTTAAAGGGCCTCACTTAGCCCCCGCAACCCTCAGGATTCGATTGATGCTCAAGGCTCTGCGTTTTCTCGGCTGGCCCCTGCTGGTAGGCGTATTGCTGGCGTTATTGGTTATCCAGTATTACCCGCAATGGGTCGGCCTGCCGGCCCATGACGTGCAACTGCGCCAGGCGCCGATCTATGACCGCAGCCAGGACGGTCCGGTGTCCTACGCCCGCGCCGTGGATACGGCCTCCCCCGCGGTCGCCAACCTCTACAGCACCAAGTTCGCCAACAAGCCCACCCATCCGTTGTTCGAGGACCCGCAGTTCCGCAAGTTCTTCGGCGATAACCTGCCCAAGCAGCGTCGCATGGAATCCAGCCTGGGCTCGGCGGTGATCATGAGCTCGGAAGGTTACCTGCTGACCAATAACCACGTGGTCAGCGGTGCCGATCAGATAGTCGTGGCGCTCAAGGACGGCCGCGAAACCTTGGCGAGGGTGATCGGCAGCGACCCGGAAACCGATCTGGCGGTACTGAAGATCGACCTCGCAGACCTGCCGGCGATCACCCTCGGCCGCTCGGACAACATCAAGATCGGCGACGTCACCCTGGCCATCGGCAACCCCTTCGGCGTCGGCCAAACCGTGACCATGGGCATCATCAGCGCCACCGGGCGCAATCAGCTGGGCCTCAATACCTACGAAGACTTCATCCAGACCGACGCGGCGATCAACCCCGGCAACTCGGGCGGCGCCCTGGTCGATGCCTATGGCGACCTGGTCGGCATCAACACGGCGATCTTCTCCCGCTCCGGCGGCTCGCAAGGCATCGGTTTCGCCATCCCGGTGAAACTGGCGCTGGAAGTCATGCGCGCGATCATCGAAAACGGCCAGGTGATCCGCGGCTGGCTGGGCATCGAGGTGCAACCGCTGACCCCCGAGCTGGCGGAATCCTTCGGCCTGGAAGGCCGCCCCGGGATCGTCGTCGCCGGCATTTACCGCAACGGCCCGGCACAGAAAGCCGGCCTGCAGCCGGGCGACCTGATCCTCAATATCGACGGCCAACCCGCCGGGGACGGCCGCCGTTCGATGAACCAGGTGGCGCGGGCCAAACCGGGCGAGAAGATCCGCATCGAAATCATGCGCAACGGCAAGCGGATGGAACTGACAGCAGAAATCGGCGTACGACCGCCAGCCAGCGGCAGCTAAAACCGCCGCCAGATGGATATAGATGGTAACTCTTCTCATTATTAATGTTATGTTATTACATTAGATAAATGAGAAAGGAACCCTGCCTTGCGTCCAGTCCTTGCTTTAGCCGCCAGCCTGCTCGCCCCTGGCGTGCTGGCGGATAGCCCCGTCCAGCTCAACGACAGCATCATCACCGCGCCAACGGAGTTTGCCGATGGCCCCGTGCAAGGCTACCGCGCCACACGTTCGGCCAGCGCGACCAAGACCGACACGCCGATCCGCGACATTCCCCAAGCGATCAGCGTGGTGCCGGCCGCCGTGCTCGAGGATCTGGGCAGCGGCGATGTGGAGCGCGCCCTGGAATTCGCCGGCGGCGTGTCCAAGCAGAACGACTTTGGCGGTCTGACCCTTTTCGAATACAGCGTGCGCGGCTTCGCCACCTCGGAGTTCTACAAGGACGGTTTCAGCGCCAATCGCGGCTACCCGAGCACGCCGGACGCCGCCAACCTGGAGCGCATCGAGGTGCTCAAGGGGCCCGCCGCCAGTCTCTACGGCCGTGGCGACCCAGGCGGCACCGTCAACCTGGTTAGCAAAAAGCCGCAAGCCGAGCGCTTCGCCCGCCTGCATGCCAGCGCCGGCAGCTGGGACCGCTACCGCACCAGCCTGGATCTCAATAGCCCGCTGGACGAACAAGGCGACCTGCTTGCGCGCCTCAACCTGGCCGTCGAAGACAACAACAGCTTCCGCGACCACGTC
>CBIHQF010000002.1:0-24705 GCA_966211665.1 uncultured Pseudomonas sp.
AGACAGCAGCTGCCGAGGGCTTCGATCTGAAAGCCTGGGAAGCGGCTAACCGCGACTGAACGTCGATGACAATCAGGCACTGACCACCACCTCAAGGAATATGAAATGAGCAGAACCTGGTTCATTACCGGGGCTTCTCGCGGCCTCGGCGCGGCGATTGCTCAGGCAGCGCTCGCCGCTGGCGATAATGTAGTGATCAGCGCCCGCCGGCTCGAACAGCTGGATCAGTTCGTAGCGCAAGCACCCGAACAAACGCTTGCCGTGGAGCTCGACGTTACCCGAGAAGACCAGGCGGTAGCGGCGGTTGAGGCTGCCATCACTCGTTTCGGACGCATCGATGTGCTGGTCAACAATGCCGGCTATGGGCAACTCGCCCCGTTCGAAGAAAATACGCCCAGCGATGCCGAGCGACAGTTCGCCACCAATGTGTTTGGCGTGTTCAACCTATGCCGAGCGGCCTTGCCGATCATGCGCAAACAGCGCAGCGGCCATATTTTCAATGTCTCGTCGGTGGCCGGCGTGGTAGCCATGGGCGGCGCCGCGCTGTACTGCGCTTCCAAATTCGCCGTAGAAGGATTTTCCGAGTCGCTGGCTCAGGAAGTCAGCCAATTCGGCATCACGGTTACGCTGGTTGAGCCCGGCGTGTTCCGTACGGATTTTCTCGATCCAAGCTCCGCGGTGTTCGGCGCCAATGGGCTTGAGGACTACGCAACGCTTACCGCGAAGATCAGAGCAGGCTCAGCCGCCAACAACCATCGACAGACAGGCGATCCCGCCAAACTGGGTGAAGCGCTTGTGCAAATCGCGAATATGGAAACGCCGCCGCTCCGCTACGTCGCGGGGTCCGACGCCTACCAAGCGATCACCAGCAAGCTCGACAAGATGAAAGAACAAATCGAGCAATTGCGTGATCTGTCCGCTTCATCCGACGGTGTTTTCTAGGCGAAACGGAGCCCGTACGATCCAGCGAACCGACGGGTCCGCTCGGTATCTCTTTCCTTCTCTCGGGGCATAAGCCTGCGTCGTCCGCCTCAGGAGCTAGCTGTTTGGATACCGGAACCACACATCCCACCCGGCTCACGTTGTCGATCATCTTCATCGTCTGCTTCAACTTCATGTCTTATGTGGCCAATGGGTTACCGCTGGCCGTATTACCCAGCTTCGTTCTCAACGACCTTGGGTTTGGCACTGTCTTGGCAGGCATCGTCATTGGCACGCAGTACGTGTCGACCCTGCTGTCACGACCATTGGCCGGCGTGCTGGCCGATCGCTTCGGCGCGAAATGGGCTGTCATCGTCGGGCTGGCCGGCCTTGCAGTCTGCGGCGTACTGACCACGCTGGCGATTGTCATGTACGCCTCGCCCTGGCTCAGCGTCTCGATCCTGATTGGCGCACGCATAATTCAGGGCATCGCTTCAGCCATGATTTCCACGCCCTGCTGTACTTGGGCCATCGGCTTGCATGGCAAGGCGCATACCGCACGGGTGATGTCCTGGAACGGCATTGCCGCTTATGGCGGTATCGCCGTCGGTGCGCCCTTGGGCGTGCTGATCAGCCATCAGTTCAGTCTGGCCAGCCTCGGCCTGTGCATCGTCTTGCTCGGTCTGTTGTCGTTGGTTCTTGCGATGGTCAGGCGTTCAGCGCCGCTGTTGCGCGGCGAACGGCTGCCCTTTTTCGACGTATTCTGGTCGGTGGTGCCCAACGGTTTGGCATTGGCGTGCAGTTCAGCCGGCTTTGGCAGTCTGACCGCCTTCATAGCTTTGTATTTCGACAGCCTCGGCTGGGCCAATGCCGCCTGGTGTCTGACCGGCTTCGGCGCCGCTTTCATCGTCGCCAGGCTTGTCACGCCCAACGTAGTGGTACGTTTCGGTGGCTATTCAGTGGTTACAGTGTGCCTGTTGGTACAGGGCCTCGGACTGCTGCTCATCTGGCTGGCCCCCTCACCCGAGATAGCGATCTTCGGAGCCTCGCTGACTGGCATGGGAGTGTCCTGGGTGTACCCCGGACTTGCGGTAGAAACGCTGGCGCGTACGCCAGACGCCAATCGCAACTCCGCATTAAGCGCACTTTCGCTGTTCTTCGATCTGGCGGTCGGGCTAGCCGGCCCCTTGATGGGGCTCGCTGCAGCCAGCCTGGGCCTTGCTGAGGTTTTCCTCGGCGCGGCGCTGCTTTCGGCTGTCGGGTTTATTCTGGTGTTGTCTCTTCGCAGGCGACACGTACAACCTTCAACCGGTGCGCTGAATGGCGCGCCTCATTGAATGAGAAAACCGCCATCTACAGCGAGTGTGTGTCCGTTGACGTAGCCGGCCGCAGGCGAACAAAGCCAAGCAATTGCGGCGGCGATTTCTTCCAGCCGGCCCCAGCGCTTCATCGGGTTAGTCTGGGCAACCGTCTCATGTTTATCCTCACTGAACAAACGTTCGGACATCTCCGTGGCAAATACACCTGGTGCAACCGCGTTTATGCGCAGACCTTGGGAGCCATATTCAATGGCAGCTGCGCGAGTCACGCCCAAAACGCCGTGTTTACTGGCATGGTAAGCCACTCCGAGAGACCCACCGTTGACGCCGCCGATCGATGAAACATTGACGATGCTCGCGCCCTGCTGCCGAAGCAGGTGGGGTGCCGCGTATTTCATACAGAGCCAGGTGCCTTTAAGATTGATGTCCAATACCCGATCCCAGTCATCCTCGGAGTAATCGGCGAGCGGGACGAACGGCGTCCCCTCGATGCCAGCGCTATTGATCAGCATATCCAGCTGCCCCCAAAATCCCACCGTTTGCTCGACCAGCCTCTGTACTTCGACGGCCCGGCTGACGTCAGCCTGGACGAACTCGGCTAGCCCGCCTGCCTCGCGAATCGTAATAACAGCTTGTTCACCCTCCCTGGTACGCCTTCCGGACACCACAACCTTTGCGCCCTCTGCCGCCAAAGCCAGCGCCCCTGCCAATCCAATCCCCGTCGTGCCACCGGTTATCAACGCCACCTTTCCGTTGAGCCCAAGATTCATCTGCTTCGCCTTGTCGTTTTGCCTCCTTCCAATGTAGCCAACCCAATTAAATACACAAACTCACAATCTGTCTTACTTTCAGAGAACGACGCGGAGGCCTCGAGTCAGACGCCACGCGAGTTTCTTTTTTCTTGGATCGGACAGTTTTACGTCTTCACTCATTTGCCAGCTGGCACCGGCATGCCTGGCGAATGGTTATGAAGCTGGCGAAAAACCGCGATACGCGACTCGTATCACGACGCACCCATCTGTTGATCCATGTCAATTGCCTAATGGGAATCACGTGGATACTCGGCGAAACGTTGCACACTTATCCGTTTTCTGTGCAGCGTGATAATAACAATGGATGGAGAGCGCAATGGCTACTAACTCGAATCCGGTCCTGAGTGACGGGACTGCAGTGTCTGACCTCATCGACTTGGAAACTCATGAAGTGAAGATGCGGACACTGTCCGACCCCGAGCTTTATGCCCTGGAAATGAAAAAAATCTTCGCCAAGACCTGGGTCTTTCTCGGCCACGAAACCGAGATTCCGAACAAGGGCGACTTCATCGTCCGCGACATGGGCTCCGACTCGGTGATCGTCGCCCGCTCGAGTGACGAGCAGATTCATGTCTCCCTGAACGTCTGTCCGCACCGAGGCATGAAGATTGCTACCGTCGATGGCGGCAACGCCGCTGCTCATGTGTGCATCTACCACGGCTGGACCTTCCGGCCCAACGGTGACTTCATCGCCGCGCCGATGGAGAAAGAGTGCATGCACGGCAAAATGCGCACGAAGGCCGAACTCGGCCTGCACAAGGCCCGCGTGTCTATCTACGGTGGCTTGATCTTCGCCACCTGGAACATTGACGGACCGTCCTTCGAGGACTTCCTCGGCGATGCCAAATGGTATTTCGATACCCTCTGGTGCCGCACTACCGCCGGCATGGAAGTGCTCGGCCCACCGCAGCGCTTCATCATTCGCGCCAACTGGAAGACCGCCTGCGAGCAATCCGCCTCGGACGGTTTCCACACCCTGACGCTGCACCGCTGGCTTGGCGAGGTCGGCCCCTATGCGAAGAAACCGGATGCCGAAGGCAAGGGCGGCGACCTCAGCCCGGAAATGTACGGTGTAGAAGTCTGGACCGAGCACGGTCACACCATGCGTTGCATCGAACTGGACCGCAAGATTCAGCGCCTCACCGGACGCGACCCGTCGAGCATGAGCGCAGAGGAAAAGCTCACCCTGCTACCGCCGCCGGGCATTACGCGGGAAATGGTGCCCGAGCTGCTCAAGCGCTTCAGTCCGGAGCAATTGCACGTCATGAGCTGGCGCCCGCCGCAGGTAGGTAATTTTTTTCCCAACGGCCTGTTCGAGTTCATCTACCTGCCGCAGCCGGATGGCACTGTCCTCGGCGCCATGGCCTTGCATGCCTACATCCCCAAGGGTCCGGACAAGTTGGAATTCGTCAACTGGATCCTCGCTGAGAAGGACACCCCACCGGAAATCAAAGCGCGGATGCTCCGCCAGTCGATCCAGCTGCTCGGCACGTCCGGCATGGTCGAGCAGGACGACTCCGATACTTGGCCACATATGACCCTAGCCGCTAAGGGGGCGATGAGCGAGGACATCACCCTGAAGTATCAGGCCTTGTACGAAAACGACGCCAAGCCTGCCGACTGGCCTGGCCCCGGTTATGTCGGTGAGGGCTTCACCAAGGACGATACCCAGTGGCAGTGGTGGAAATACTGGCACGCGCTGATGACGGCCTGAACACCATCCATCTACACCATGCCCGGCTGCGCAGTGCGGCCGACGGCACGCACAGTCTCACGGAGCCCCCATGAACGACTTACAGACCCTACTCGCCCCCACCCCTCTGCCGCTGACCGACCGAAGCAAACGCATTGCCAGCGGCAGCCCGATCCATAGCGAAATCGTCGACTTTCTCTACGACGAAGCGGAATTGCTAGACACCCTACAGCTGAAACAGTGGGGCGAAATATTGGCCAGCGATATCGAATACAACGCTCCGCTGCGCCTCACCCGCCCCAACCGGCAGCAGCAGCAGACGGTGGTGCGCAACGTCCAGCACCTGCACGAAAGTCATGCCTCGCTGATGGTGCGGATCATGCGAATCAATGATACCCGCAGCGCTTGGGGCGAGGACCCGCCTTCGCGCACCCGGCGTCTGGTCAGCAATATTCGCGTCTTCGGAACCGAACGACCCGACGAATACAAAGTGCTGAGCTACCTGCTGGTGACTCGCAGCCGTTTCGACTTCGACGAATTCGACCTGATCCCCTGCGAACGCCATGACATCCTGCGGCGCGAGAATGGACAACTGAAACTGGCGCGGCGCGAAATCCTGCTCGATCAGGCAGTGATAGGCACCCCGAACCTTGGCATTTTTCTTTGATCGACCCGACAGGGGTTAGGGCCGCAGCCACGGTGGCCAACCACGGAGAACAACAAGAATGAAACTCGAAGACATGATCCTAGTCAGCGTGGACGACCACGCCATCGAACCGGCCGGGGCTTTCGACCGCCACATGCCGGAGCGCTTCAAGGGCCGCCAGCCGCGAGTCGAGCAGCACGGCGGCCGCGACGTCTGGGTATTCGAAGGCCAGGCCACCGGCTACATGGGCCTCAACTCGGTGGTGGGCCGGCCCAAAGAGGAGTACGGCATGGAACCACTTGGCTACGAGCACATGCGCCGTGGCACCTGGGATATCAAGGCCCGGGTCGATGACATGAGCGCTAACGGCATCCTCGGCTCGATCTGCTTTCCGACCTTTCCTGGCTTCGCCGGCCAGCGGTTCCAGAGCCACCCGGACCGCGCCGTATCCCTGGCGGCGATCCAGGCCTACAACGACTGGCACCTGCATGACTGGTGCAACGTCGCGCCGGGACGCTTCATCCCGCTGATGCTGGTGCCCTGGTGGGACATGCAGGCCGCCGCCGCCGAGGTCACCCGCCTGGCGAAACTCGGCGTGCATGCGCTATCGTTGTCTGACAACCCGGCGCTGCATGGTTTTCCTTCGATCCACAGCGATTACTGGGACCCACTGTGGAAAGCCTGCGCCGACAACAAGGTGGTGATCTGCTGCCACATCGGCACCGGCATCAAGGCCGAGCACGCCTCCGAGCTGTCGCCGATCGACGCCTGGATCACCTCCATGCCGATATCTATCGCCAACTCGGCGGCCGACTGGATCTGGGCACCGATGTGGAACAAGTTTCCCGACCTGCGCATGGCCCTGTCCGAAGGCGGCATCGGCTGGATTCCCTATCTACTGGAACGCGCCGACTTCACCCACCGCCACCACCACGCCTGGACCAACGCCGACTTCGGCGGCAAGAAGCCCAGCGACATCTTCCGTAAGCACATCATCACCTGCTTCATTGAGGACGATTTCGGCCTGCGCAACCTGCCGGACGTGGGCGAGGACATGGTCACGTGGGAATGCGACTACCCGCACTCTGACTGCACCTGGCCGAATTCGCCGGAAGTGGCTTGGGAAAGCCTGCGCAAGCTCCCCGAGGCGACCATCGACAAGGTCACCCACCTCAACGCTATGCGTGAATTCTCATACGACCCGTGCTCCCTGCTCGGACGGGAAAACTGCACGGTCGGCGCCCTGCGCGCCCAGGCCACGCACGTCAATATCGAGCCCGCACTGGGCATGGGCGGGGCTGCGCCCAAGCGCGAAAAAGGCAAGCCGGTGACCTCCGGCGACATCAACGCGATGTTCGCTCACGCGGACGCCCAAACCGCGCTGTAGGAAAGGCCAAGGCGCCCTCCCGGGCAGGCTGGGAGGGGATTTCAAGACAACGACACGAGGCCAGCATGGACATCATCGGCATTGGCTACCTGGGCTTCGAAAGCCCGAACCTGGACGCCTGGCACGAGTATGCACCGCAGGTACTTGGCCTGGGGCTGGGCAACTCCCCGGCGGGCGACCCCGACTCCCTGTACCTGCGCAGCGACGACCGCCGCCACCGCATTGCCTTCCACCCCGGCCCCGTCGACCGCATCGCCTACATCGGCTGGGAAGCGCGCGGGCGACAAGCTTTCGATGCGGCGGTGGCGCGCTTCCGCGACGCCGGCGTGGCCCTAGAGGTGGGTAACGACGCCCTCTGCGATACACGCGGCGTGCGCGACCTGGTGCGCTTCCGCTGTCCGGCGGTCTACCGCCATGAACTGTTCTACGCGCAGAAATGGACGCCTCGCTCGTTCGTCGCCGGCCATCCGCACGGCGGCTTCGTCGCCGACGAGCGCGGCGTAGGTCACATCGTCCTGATGACTCCGGATTACGGCCCGGAACTGGAAGCCTTCTTCATCGACCTGATGGGCTTTCACTGGTACGGCGCCGGCGCCGGCAAGGGCCGCACCGGCTTCTTCCGCGCCAAGCTCAACGACAAGACCAGCCATGACATTGCCTTCGGCCACGCTCCCGGCATGAAAGGCGTGCAACACATCGGGCTGTTTGTCAGAAGCCTGCGCGACCTCGGCGAAACCTACGACATCGTGCGCAAGCGCGAGCTGCCGATGCAGATGACCCTCGGCCAGCACAGCCAGGATCCGCACGTTTCCTTCTACCACTTCAGCCCGCCCGGCTTCGCCGTGGAGTGCATCCACGAACTGCAGCCCTGGCACCACGACGGCTTTGAGCTGAACCCCGAGCAGTTGAGCGTATGGGGCCACGAGCGGGTCGGGCCGATTCTCGGACCGAGCGTCATGCCCGTGGAGCAATACCCCGACGACTGAGCGCGTGACTTACACACCCAACATCGACAAAAAAGGACAAGAAGATGAGCAAGACTTACGACATCGTCATCGCCGGTGGCGGCCACAATGGCCTGGTCGCCGCCTGCTACCTGGCCAAGGCCGGGCGCAGCGTGTGCGTGGTGGAGAAGAACGACAAGGTGGGCGGCGGGGTCATGACCCGCGAACTGACCATTCCCGGCTTCAAGCACGACGTCTGCTCGGTCGCTCACACCCTGCTGCAGGCCAACCCGCTGCTGCGCAACGACGAACTGGAACTGAAAGCGAAGTTCGGCCTGAAGTACATCAATCCCGACAAGATGACCGCGATCTTCTACGACGACGGTACCACCCTGGAGTTCTACACCGACCTGGAGCGCACCTGCCAGGCCATCGCTAAGTTCTCCGAACGTGACGCCGACGCCTACCGCCGCTTCAACCACCAGGTGTTCCAGAACCTCGACATGCTGGTCATGGGCATGTTCAACACGCCGCCAAGCGCCTCGCACCAGGCGCTGATGATGGAGCAGAGCCAGGTCGGCCAGGAACTGATGCGCACCCAGGCGATGAGCGCCTGGGACTACATCAGCGAATGGTTTGAGAACGACAAGGTCAAGATCGCCCTGGCCCGCTACGCTTCCGAGGCGATGATGAACCCCTTCGACAACGGTACCGGCTTCGGCTTCTACATCATCCTGCCGCTCATGCACCGCTACGGCGTGGGCATCCCGGTCGGCGGTTCCGGCGCGTTCGCCGACGCCCTGCGCGCCTGCCTGGAACACCATGGCGGCGAGGTGCGTACCGAGGCGCCGATCAAACAGTTCAAGATCGAAGGCGGCAAGGTGACCGGCGTGATCCTCGACAGCGACGAGCAAATCCTCGCCCGCCAAGGCGTGATCTCCACCCTGCACGCCAAGCAGGTGTTCCCCGCCATGGTCCCCGGCTGCGAACTGCCCGAAGGCTTCGAGCAGCGCATCCGCACCCTCAAGCACAGCAGCTTCCAGCCGTTCAACATGCACGTCGCCCTGCGCGAGGCACCGCGCTACAAGGTCGGCCCGGCGGTGGACGACTTCTTCTGGGTGGAGCGCTCGCACTCCGATCCCGAAGAGTTCGCCCGCGCCTTTCGCGACCTGGAATACGGCATCCCGCGTCGCGACTTCATCGCCTACGTGACTCAGGACACCTACGACAAGACCCGCGCCCCAGAAGGCAAGCGCGTGCTCAACATGTACGCCTTCTGCCCCTACCATCTCAAGGGCGGCGCCCAGCGCTGGGACGAGATCGGCGAAGAAGTGGCGCACGCTTTCCTCGATGACCTGCGCAAACTCACCACCAACATGGACGACGACAACATTCTCGGTTTTTCGTGGATGACCCCGCTGGACATCGAGCGCCACAACAACGCCATGATGGGCGCCGACATCCTGCACTTCGGCTCCTACTCCTGGCAGATCGCCGGCAACCGCCCGGCTCCCGGCTACGCCCAGTACAAGTCGCCGGTGGACGGCCTGTACCTGGCTGGCGCCAGCACCCATCCGGGCGGTGGCGTTACCGCCGCCTCCGGGCGCAACGTGGCGCGCGTGCTGCTGGAGGAATCCGGCCTGGACTTCGACGAACTGATCGGTGCCTGAGCACCCCTGGCAGGAGCGAGCGCAGCATGAAGATGTTCAGCAAGGAAGGCGTGGAGATGGTGGACGTCAAATCCATCACGCGGGACGGTGAGCGACTGGTAATCAAGGGCAAGGTCATGGGTGCCATGACCACCACCATCCTGGTCAACCCGGAAGACTGCTGGCAGGCCGCCCGGCTGCTCGGGTTGCGCGTCATCCTTTGCCTGCCACTGCTACTGGCAAAAGGCTTTTGGATCTCGCGCAAAAAGGCTGAAGGCTGAAGGCTGAAGGCTGAAGGCTGAAGGCTGAAGGCTGAAGGCTGAAGCTAGCGTACCGACCTTCACCGCTTGATCCGAAAACACCTGCACCGGGCCGTGGAAAAGATGCAGAAAGGGTGCGATGTATCGCACCCTTTCTGCATTCGGAAACACCCGTTTATCAATTCTTGATGAAATAGCGCACCCACAGCCTGCCGCCTTCAAACCGGTACAGCTCAATGGTTTCGATACCACCGCTGCCGTCACGCATCGCGTTGTAGTGGTAACACGCGGCTTCTTCACCGTTGATGATGGTTTCCCTGACTTCGATGCGGCAGCGCGGCTGTTGCTGCGCCCACATGCCTTCGAGGATTTCCCAGGAATCTGTCGGCAGCGGTCGTCCGACGAATTCGATGCTCAGACCGCTACGAGTCACACTGCGGTAATGTTCGAAAAAACCTTCCTTGTCGCCATTGTTCCAACACTCCACCTGGCCGTGCAGAAAGTGTTCGATGGCTTGTTTTGCTTCGTCACTCATGTGATGTCCTCGTTCTGATGAAACGGCATAAATTGTCAGTAGCCTGACAGTTCCAGATGAAACACTCCATTTGCTCGCTCAGGCATGTTGGTGTTGTTGGCAAGCGCGGTATGCCGGCTCCATCCTCAGCCAGAGCAAAATAGAAGGACCAACGATCGCGAAGACCAGGCAACTCGTCAACACGGCGGAGTAACCGCCATACAGCTCGAAAAGGTAACCAAACAGCATCGGCACCATGCCTGAGACTATCGTGATCAAGCCCAAGTGCAGGCCAAATATGCGGGCGTAATCCTTGAGCCCGAAGTAGCGCGCCATCAGGAACGCCGCAAGGTCGAATTCAGCTCCGGCGCTCGCCCCGATGGTCAACGTGGCCAGTACCAACAGCGGTACATTCTGGCCGTCGGAAAACAGAAAGATGGCGCAGCCAACCGCCGGCAACGCCAAGCTGATCGCCGCCACAAACGATGGGGAATAGCGGTCCAGCAGATAGCCGACTAGCAGCCGCCCCACGATGATCGCGATGCCAAAGGTGCCGAATACCTGTGCGGCCGTCTGCGCGCTCAAACCGGTGCTTTGCAACATCGGCACGATATTGGTGACCATGCCGACGGTAAGCGACACCGACAAAATCAGCGCAATATTGAAGCCCCAATAGGTTCCGGAACGCAGGGCCTGCTTGTATGACATACCGGACAGCTCGGCGCTTTTCTTCTCTGCGGTCTGATTTCGGGGGACGGTCTCGGAGGGCAAGCGCAACCACAACAGCGACAGCGGCAAAGTCGCCAGCAGCGGCATCGCACCCAGCGCGAAGAAACCTGCCTGCCAGCCGTACTCCGCGATGAGCCGCGCCAGCAACGGTGGCAGGACCATTGCCATCAATCCAGTTCCGCAAAGAATGACGGCCAGCGCCAACCCGCGGTTGCGCTCGAACCACAGATTGACCAGCTGAGTCCAGGTGATCGCGATAGTCCCCGCGCACACGATCGGCATGAGGAAAAAAGCCAGGTACAACCAGCCGATCGAACCCTTGATTTGTGTGATCGCGAAATAGCCAATGATTTGCAGCACGATTGAAAAGATCGCAACCCGCCGAAGCCCGAAGCGCCGATACAGCGGGCCAACCAGTTGAGTGGAAATGGCGACCCCGGCAAACAGGAATGTAATGGATGCCTGCAGATCACCCCGGCTCCAGCCAAAGGCCTGCTCTAGCGGAATGACCATGGTGCCAAAACCATAGAGCAATGCGGCGGTGATACTGGTGCAGATACCTACCAGACCGAGCAGCACGATGCGCCAGCCCTGCTTGAATTCATTGGTATCGGTTGTCGAGCTCTGCGAACGGGATTCGGCTGTCATGACGAGACTCCTGGCGCACTCAGCGAACACCGAATGCGCGGCATGGGTTAGCAGATTGTTGAAAATTACTGCGCTACGTTGTTCACCAACCTGTTAGTGCCCTTTGAGTATTTCATCGATCGGCAGTGAGACCATGGTTGCGCCACCGTCGACCAATAGTGACGTGCCGGTGATATAGGAGGCCTCGTTGGATGTCAGAAAAAGCACGGCATTTGCGATATCCAGAGACTGCCCGAGGCGTGCCACCGGAAAGTGTTCAGCCAGTTTGTGGGGCAAGTCTTCGCCCAGCGCTTCGGTCATACGATCGGTGCCGATCAGGCCGGGCTCGACCACGTTGACCAAGATGTTCAACGGGCCGAACTCCACAGCCAGGCCGCGCGCGAAGGCGTTCATGAAAGCCTTGCTCGAACCGTAGCCGATCAACATTGGCGTGTACTTGCGGTTGGCTTCGCCGGAAGAAATGAAAATGAGGCGGCCTTTATCCTTCGCCTTGGAAAGATACGGTGCCGCATCCTTCGCCAGCCAGAACAGGGACTGAACATTGCTGCGCACGAGGCGGTCAATGCCGTCGTCAGTCATATCGGCGATGAGTCCATGAGGGGCGTCAGCCGCGCAGTGCACCACGATATCCAGCGCGCCGAATGCCTCCACGCCGCCCTCGACCATCGATTTGATCGCCGACCGATCCGCAATGTCGCCACCCACCAGGCAGGCACTGCCGCCCAAGGCATTGATCTGTTCGACGGTTTCTTCGCCATATCTCGCGGTCCGGGCCGACACCACGACTTTGGCGCCCTGCTTGGCGTATTCCAGGGCAATGGCGCGCCCCATGCCGCGGCCGGCGCCGGTGATCAGCACCACTTTGTCGCGAAATTTCATCGTCGTTCCTCATTATTATTGTTCTCGTGCGATCCGCGACGTCCACGTCGCGGATACCCGGTTCGCTATCAGAGATCCGCGCCAAAGACATTACGCGCCGAGCCATTGCGCCGGTCCGATTCGCCCCAGCCAAGCCAGTGAGATGGCTCGCGCGTATCGCCCACCCGGCGCCAGCGCCCTTCCTGCTGAGCGGTAACCGGAAAACCGCCGACGAAGTCGATCATCTCGCCCTTCTCGTCCGGCAGGAATTCCCACTCTTCCGTGCCCTCCAGAACGACCTTGGCTGACTTGAGGAAGTAGCTACCGTCCTTGTGTACGGCCAAGCCTTCGATGTCGGTGGTGACCCGTACTTCACCCTTCTCATTGCTGAAAATGGCGTAGCCGAGGTGGTCATGACCAACCATGAACGAGCCGGCATCCCAGCTGCCGTCCTTGTACACCGTAACGAAGGACCACCAAATCACATGTTTGTTGTTGTTTACCACCAAGTCTTTCTTGAAGTGGATCGCGCCGCCTTCGGCCAGGTAAAACTGATCGAGCGCAATGGCACCTTTCACCGGCCGGCCCTCGACTACGCCAGACACATCCCACAGTTGCGAGACATAGAATGTGCCCCACTCCACGCCTGGCAGATACCACTGCAGGCCGGTGAGCAAACGGCCTTCGAGCTGGAACAGCCCATCTTCCTTCCAGGTCATTCGTTCGCTGTTGGCGGTGATTTCCCAGTGATTGCCTTCCTCTCCGGGCTGGTTCGTCCAACGCACGGTGTCGCCTTCCAATGTCTGGACCGGCATTGGCGTAAGGGCCTGCTGCGCCATCTTGTCGAAATCCATGCGCAGGTTCTTACCGTCTACGCGATTGTTCAGGTAGAGGAACTTCGTTGGATTCGGTGTACCGTTTGGCGCCATCAGCGAGCGGACAAACGAATAAATATTGCCCTCCTCGTCACGGACCGAGCCAAACGGCGAACTCTTGCTCAGATGCAATCCAAAGAAACCGCGAGTGCCGGCCATCGCCGCACCCGTGACCTTGTGCGGACCGACCAACTGCTGAAAGCCAAAGTCGCCGCGTTCTGGAATGGTCTTGAATGTTCTCATGAGTTCCTCTTTTTATTGTTGTGGCTGAAATACGCATAGCCGAGATGGTCAGTCCCAGATCACCGGGATCGAAGAGACGCCACGCAGCTGCGCACCGCTAATCACAGGCACAGGCTTGCTTGGGTCGAGGCGAATATTGGGGAAAAGATCGAGAATCGCATTGATCGCGCAAGTCAGCTCGAGCTTGGCCACGAACTGCCCGATGCACATGTGCGGGCCGAACCCGAAGCCAAATGACGGCTTGGTTTTGCGATCGATATCGAAGACATCAGGGTTTTCGAAAGCATCTTCGTCACGGTTGGCCGACACGACCATGCACTGAACGAACGAGCCCTTGGGGATTTGCACGCCACCGATTTCGACGTCCTTGGACGTCTCGCGAACCTTGAAGGTGGACACCGGTTCATAGCGCACGGTTTCGTCGATCAGCTTGGGGATCAGGTTGCGGTCCGCACGAATGCGGTCGATCAGCCCCGGAGTGGTCATCATGAGCGTGATCACCGAGCTGAACGTGCGCGTCGTGGTCTCCCCCGCAGCCGGCAACAACGAGCGGACAAAGGTGGTGACCTCATGGTCGTCCAGCATCCGGCCCTCGTGCTCGGCGCGCAGCAACTGACCGATCAGGTCATCGCCCTCGCTACCGGCGGCGCGGCGTTGGACGACTACTTCCATGATCGCATCGTATAGCGCCTTTACCGCGATGCCGGCCTGGCGGCGGGCCTCAGGGGCTTTTGCGGGGTCGATCTGGTTGCCGCCGACCATGGCCAATGCCCAGGCGGCGTACTGGCGGTACTTCTCCGGGTCGCCATCGGGAAAGCCCATCAACGCATACATTTCGCGGATCGGAAAGTTGAGACCAAAGTCCATCAAATCGGCGCGCTTGTGTTCGACCATGGGCTCAAGAAAATGGTGGCGGATCACATAGTCGATCTTGTCGCGCCATTTGTTCACTGTTTGCGGCATGAAGGCCGGCTGCAACAACGCGCGGACCCGACGATGCTGCTCACCGTCCATTGCGAGAATGATCAGGCCATCGAAGAACGCGCCCAATCCTTCAGCGATGAATCCACTGGTGAAACTGGTCCCGTCCCGCAGTACAGCCATCACATCGTTGTACTTGAACAGGGCGAATGTAGGGCGTGTGCCCTGTTGCATTCCCGCGTTCGTCGGCACGCCAAACTGAGCCACAAAATCACCCTCGTATACGGGAGAGTTGTGGCGCATCTCTCGACTGAGCGCGTGGATGTCCAGATCCGCGCCGCGGTACATTTCGGATACCGCCGAGTAGGCAGTTTCCAGATCCATCGCGGTATTTTCGGTGCTCATCAAAACTCTCCTGTCATCGAATCAGTAGGGAAGCGAGTCGCCGCGATGCGTTCCAATCCACCGGCATTCCTGCCCGCGATGCACGAGTTCAGCGCACATCGCCAAGCTGATCGCGAGCGTGCAAACCGTACTGATCTGGTTTTGCTGTCACCAATGCGCCTGGATTTGCGAAGGCTCCGGTCAATACTGGTCGGCTGGGGTTCGAATGGCATAACGCGTCTCTTGTTTTTATTGCTTAGCGCACCAAAACTGTCCGATTCGGAAGCCAGGCGGCTAGTCGCTCGTTCAGATCAGCATCAAGCCGAACCATGAGATGAACACTGAAATCGATGGTAGGCGCCTTCGCGGCAATAGGTCCTTCGATTCGTTTGACCCATGGTCAAACGAACGCCCATCCTCTGGCAAAGTCACGATAAGGAGAACAAGAACGTGAAGAGTTCCGAGCCAGCCGAGTCAGGCAAGCGCAACACGATGAACAAACTGTTGGCTGCGGCGCGCAACGAGTTCGGCAGCAAAGGGCTAGGCGGCGCGAGGGTGGAGAACATCGCGCAGGAGGCCGGCGTCACCAAGCAGCTGGTCTATCACTACTACGGATCTAAGGAGAGCCTGTTCGTCGCGGTGCTCGATGAATCGTCTGAAAGCATCATGTCCGAGCTGGTCGCCCTCGAAATTGAGCAGCTGGCGCCGCCCGCTGCGCTGCGAGCGATGCTTAACCGGTTCTTCGACCAGTACTGCCACGACCCGCTGCTCGGCGCGCTGGCACTGGAGGGTATCCGTTACCACGATGCCCACGAAACACCGCGCAATCGATTCCTTGAAATGGCGCCGGGGCTGATTGCCAAACTTGATGCCATCCTCCAACGCGGCGCCGCTACCGGAGATTTCAAGCAGGGAATCAATCCCAGATTGCTGCTGGCCTCAGCGGCGTTGGTGACTACCGGCTGGTTCACCAATCGTTATTCGATGTCGACCCTGACTGGGCTGGATACCGCCTCCCCCGAGGGCATGGCGATCTGGCGGCAACATTCGGCGGATTTCATCCTGGCGGGCATCTCGGTAGCGCCTGGCTGTGAAGACCAGGCGTCCCGATAGGAATCCAGCGAAATCGGCCTGCACTGTAAGACGCGCTGCTTGTTCGATAGCTTCCGCTATTTGCTTGCCTTGGCCAGGTATTTGGCGACTCGTTTGGCAGCCAGGCGCCCGGCCATTCCGTTTACACCTCCGCCCGGGTGGATGCCGGCACTGCCAAGGTAAAGTCCTGCCACCGGCAAGGTATTACCGCCCAGTCCATGGGCTGGGCGCATGGTGCTGGAGCGCATGGTGGTGGTATCGATATGCACGACGCAGCCATTCACCGTATTCAAGCGCGCGGTGAAGTCAGGTGCAGCCTCGATTCGCCGGCCGATGATCTGACCCTTGAGACCCTCGACATACTCCGAAGCCTGGTCGATGACCTGATCTGCCACGCGCTCTCGAATAGCATCCCATCCTTCCACGGGATTGACCGGCATCACTGGCGGATAGATGTATAGAACGTCCTGACCGGCGGGTGCCTGGGACGGATCCGCTGCGCTGGGAGCTGCCATGGTGATATAGGGAAGCGTCGGCACTTCGCCCCGCATGCACGCGGCGAAATTCTCCAGCACTGCCTCCTCGGTTCCTATCAGGAGGCAAGTGTTGCGCAGGTCGACATCGTCACCCCTGACAGCTTCAAACCGAGGCACAGATATTTGCCCGCTCAAGGCGACGTCCACCTTCAACGGGCCGGAGCCTTTGGCGTTGGCCGGGGCCATTGCGATGCGGGTCAACAGGTAGGACGGAATCTGACCCGTGCTGACCATTTCCAGCGCCACTTTAGGATGACAGCCGGCAATTACCGCTCGCCCCGTGAATTCGCGGCCGTCAGTCAGGCGCACGCCCTTGACCTGCCCATCAACAGAGACGATCTCGGCGACCGATGCGCTGACCAATACTTGACCACCGAGCTCTTCAAGCCGGGCTTGCATGGCGTTGCTCAGCTGTTGCATGCCACCCAGCACACGACCGACGCCAAAGCGATGGAGGAAGCCAAGCAACGCGTAATAGATACCGCCGCCGTCGGCGCTAATGTCACCAGCGAGGCCGGTCAGCGCGCACATCGCGGATATGGTCACGGGATGCTCGAAGCGCTCACGGGCGGCTTGATGAGCCGAGCCGGTCATCAGTGCCATCAACTCGGGTTTGAGTTTGCGGTTCTTCAGCGCTGAGCCAATCACCTGAAATTTGGCACCCAGATTCAGTTCGGCTGGGTCGGCGCGCATCATCGGCAGTGCGATGTCCAGGAACATATCGATGACGTCCATGAACTTGAGAAAAGCCGCTGCGTCGGCCTCGCTGTAACGTCTGATTTCCGCAGCGGTCTTGTTACGGTCTCGCCAGAAAATCAGCGATGTGCCATCCGGATGTAAATAGACATAACCCGGTGCCAACTCTATCGACCTGAAACCGTGCCGTTCGAGATCAAGTTCCTTCGGAACATGAGCGTGAACCCGCATTGACATCATGTCCAATGCACAGGGATGAACGAGATGCTGGGGCGCTTCGGGAATCAAGTAACCCGAGGAAGCCATGCCGCCGACTTTGTCCAGGGCTTCAAGCACCAGTACCTTCTTGCCTTCCAGCCCCAGATAGCAGCCCGCTGACAGACCGTTAGTGCCGCCGCCAACGATGATCACATCGAAATCTGTATTTTTATTATTCATTCTTTGTTGTTCCTATCGGACTTCAACGACATTTGCCCTACGCAAAAGCCGCTGCAATCCGCTGCAAGAGTTCGGTTCAGAGCCGTAACACCAAGCATCGCGAGCGTAATTACAGCTCCGGCAGAGCAGAAGAAATCGCTTTGTAGGAAGCGGTTCAAGGTGTTGTCTGTTGCCCGCGTCTTACCGCTGAGCAGCACCCTAACAATAAACGCCACTGGCAACCCGGCATCCGTTTTACTAACGGTAAAAGACTTGCGTGGTCCGGACGGAGCAGTAACGCGGGCGCGTGTTTAGGAGAGCGTGAGGGCAAACCGAGCGTCCCTAAAAAGCCGAAGCTCGCCTGCCCCGGTTTCGCGAGCAGGCTCGCTGCTAGCAAAGCGCAGTGTGCGTACCTGCCGCGATGTGCCGCGCATCGCCGTAGGAGCGAAGCTTGCGTGCGAACCAGGTATGAGGTTGGCTGCTAATGGCACGTCCGGCTCCGCTTTCGCGAGCCGGCCCGCGCCGGTCGGACATTGCTTACATGCCTGTACGACCCATCTTTTCAAACAGCGCACGCATGGCTACGAGAGACGGGGTGTGGCTACTGAATCCTCCATCCGCGACGAGCGTAGTACCGGTCACGAACGAAGACTCATCCGAAGCCAGGAACGCGACCACATCGGCAATCTGTCTAGGCGTACCCAGTTCGGCTGTGCAATGGTTGTCGCGCATGATTTCCAATAATGGCGCCGGCATTTCATGCTGCGGTGCGAGGCCGATTTGCACCGCATTGCCACGAATTCCGTTCTTGCCGTACTGGGACGCGACCAGGCGCGGAAGCATCATCAGAGCCGCTTTGGAGGTTGCATAGCCTGTCAGCGACATGTCGCCCTGCATCCCCAACCCGGAAGTGGCGAAAATGATCGAGCCTTTGCCCTGCTCCAACATCACCGGAATGACGTATTTGGTGCAGAGTACGGCGCCCCGCAAATTGACCGCTATGGCGCGGTCGAATGCTTCCATATCCAGGTTGGCCAGATCACGGTCCCGCTGGCGCTGGTCGGCGTTGAGCACGGCCGCATTGTTGTGCAGCACGTCGATCCGACCAAATTTCTCCGTTACCTGGGCGATCACCGCCTTGACGTCTTCCTCGGAAGAGACATCGGCGCGAAAGCCTTGAGCTGGCATGCCTTGCGCCAATATCGGCTCCGCCACACGGTTGGCGGCGTCGCCGTCGACATCTACTACGGCGACAGAGGCGCCGTGCTCGGCCAGCACCCGAGCGCACTCGGCGCCCAGCCCGTTGCCACCACCGGTGACGATCGCAACCCGCCCTGCCAGCTTGCCCATGCTCATCTGGTGTTCCTTATTTTGTTGTTAGCCATGCCAATCCTACTCGCCCGTGAAGCGCGGCTCGCGTCGCTCACTAAAAGCTTGCGCTGCTTCGCGCACATCCTTTGTCGGCGCTAGAAGGGCAAACAGGTCGAGTTCGAGATTGAGTCCGCTTTTCAGGTCCAGCTCCAGCGCAGCTCGAGCGGCCTGCTTGACGAAGGCCGACGCCGCCGGCGGCTTACTGGCGATGCGCTCGGCAAAAACCCTGACCTCCTCGACCAGAGTCGCGTTGTCGGTAGCCAGGCGGCTGACCAGCCCGATCTGGAACGCCTGATCAGCATTCATACGGTCACCCGTCAGCAGCATATCGAGGGCGCGCCCCGGCGCCACGACCCGCGAAAGCCGCTGAGTACCGCCACCGCCAGGAATCAGGCCCAGACCGGTTTCCGGAAGCGCAAAAATCGCATTGGGGGCCGCGAATCGAATATCGCAAGCCAACGCAAATTCCAGCCCACCACCCATGCAGTAACCCTGGATTGCAGCGATGACCGGCTTGGCTATTCCGTCGAGCGACTCGATCCAGCGCGAACGCTCCATCCGCTGGCGCACCTGCAGAGAGGTTTCTTCACCGCGACGCTCCTTGATGTCGGCGCCAGCGCAAAATCCACGCTCGCCTTCCCCGCGGATGACAATGACCCGCACCTGCGGGTCGTTGTCGAGCAATTGGAGCGCCTGAGGAACACCCTGACGGATGCTGTCGTTGATCGCGTTGATCTGGCCCGGGCGGGTCAATACGACCCAGCCGACCGAGACGCCGCGCTCTACCCGGACTGACTCGTTGATAACCAGCGGTGCCTGCTGATTTTCTTCGGCGCTCATACCGAACACTCCTCGAACTCGAACACCTGACCATCCAGCTCGTTCGGATCGATTTTGATAAGCGATTTGCCGCCTACCGCTGCGGACGATTCGATCCATTCAAAGGCTGTACCGCGAGCGCGCAAATCTTCAGCCTTGGCGGCCAGATCATTAACGCCAATACGGATGTAGTACGGACCAGGCCCCCAGTTATTCACATAATGGCCGGCGTCGGTATTCCAGTAAGTCGCCTCGAGCACGTCGAGCGTGGCGCTATTGGCGACAGTGAAGCCCATGCGCGCGCGGCGATAACCTTCACTGGCGATATTCTCCACCGGGCACGACGGCTCCCAATCAAGATTGGTGGAAAGCTTGCGCAGCGTTTCATCGAGATCGCGCACCAGGAAGCCACGCGCAGTGACACGCACCATGTCGCCCGGCTTTTGTTCACGTGGCTGCGCAGGTGGCGTTGCGTAGGTTTCCGGCGGCATTTGCAACGGTTCGGTTGGCATGATTTCGATGCACAGGCCGCCGTCCACGGATGGCTCGTAATAAGGCTTCTCCGGCGTTGCGCCCAACCACAGGCGGTCGAACGGCATTTCCGGTGTGCGCTGGGCCATGCGGAATGGCAGGCGACGGCGCATCAACTTGCTGACCAGAGCATCGAACTTGTCGCCATGCAGCGCGAGCACGATTGAGTGAGTGATCATGGGGCGATGGTGCCCCTGATAATCCTTCAGGCTTTCCAAGAAATCATGAAACAGCGGATCGCCCGGATTTGGACGATCCAGATGCCACTGCGGCTCGATACGGGTAGGTGAAACCGCCAGCGACTTGTGCACACGCAAAAAGTGCGCAATGTACGGATGATTATCGAACGCCTGACGCCAGCGCTCATGCTTGAAGATGCCGAGTTTATCCACCAGTTTTTCCGTCATCCCGTCTGGATCCGGAACCATCATGTCGGCACTCATCAACAACTCGAACATAACCCTCTCCCTTCAATATCGCGCCATGGCTCTGGACCAGGCTTTACAGTCAGTGGAAGCGCCAACCGGGCGCGTCCGATCAATGAGCGGCAGCCGCGTCAGTTAGTTTTTTTTTCTGAGTAGCCTGTTCGACCGGCGTATCAAGCATGGCCGGCGATTCCGGTGAGGCTGAAGTGGTCTTTGGGTTGAGCAGGAAATGCGACAGAGCTGGGATCAGCACCAAAGCGCCAAGCATGTTCCACAGGAACATGAACGTCAGAAGGATGCCCATGTCGGCCTGGAACTTGATTGGGGACCAGGCCCAGGTGATCACGCCAGCCGCCATGGTCAAACCGATCAGAGCCACCACCCTGCCGGTGAAATCCAGCGACCGGCGATATGCAACCGCACGCGAGCCACCCCGTTCCTGCACGGCAATCTGCACGCTGAGCAAATAGAGCGCGTAATCCACACCTACTCCCACGCCAACCGCGATGACCGGCAGGGTTGCGACTTTCAGGCCGATACCGAGCCAGACCATCAACGCCTTGCAGATGATAGTGGTCATGACCAGTGGAATGAGCGCGACGATGGTGGCGCGAATGCTGCGGAAGGTCAGCAGACAGAGCAAAGCGGTTGCGCCATATACCGCCAGGTACATGGTGATGATGCCTTTCTCGACTTCGATATTGGTCGCCGCTTCGATACCCGCGTTGCCTGCGGCCAAGAGAAATTCGACCGGACGCTCTGAATCGGCCGCGGTGTTGTACTCGGCTGCAAAAGCTTCGACTACTCCCATCACCCGCCGCAGCGTGTCGGCCTTGTGATCAGTCAGATAGGCGATTAGCGGAGTGACCGAGCACTGCTGGTTGGTGATGCCGGGCGAAGAGATCATCGCAGCATCGACCGAGGCGTTGGTGATGGCCTGGTCGCGGCTGATCGTCAGCCACTTGCCGCTGCCTTCGGCCATCCCGGCGGTGACGAAACGAGTCGACTCAGCAAGCGAACTGGTGGTCTGCACGCCCGGTGTCTGGCGCAGTTGCCATGCAAGCCGGTCCATGGTCTGCAGCGTCTGGTACAACCGGCAGCTGTCGGGATCGGTTTTCATGATCACTACGAACTGATCGCTGGACAGACCGTAGTGGTTGGTGATGTAAGTATTGTCCTGGTTGTAGCGCGAGTCAGCGCGCAGCTCGGGAGCACCCGGGTCAAGATCGCCAACCTTGAGATCCAGCATGACGATGCTGCAAATGACGGTGACGACAACAGATAATGAAATCACCGCAATTGCCCAGCGCCGCTCAGTAAAGCGATCCAGTCCGTGCCAGATGTGGCCCAGCCAGTTGCGGTTCTCGGCGCCAGCCCGGTCCTTCTCCAGCGCGATCAGCGCGGCCTTCTTGCTAACGCCGATGTATGACAGCGCGACAGGGATCAGCAATAGCTTGGTGAAGATCAGTACAGCAACGCCGATGCTGGTGGTTATCGCCAGATCGCGAATCACCGGGATGTCGATGATCGCCAGGACCGCAAAACCGACAATGTTCGTCAGTAGCGCGGTAAGACCGGTTAGAAACAGACGCCGGAAGGTATAACGTGCCGCAACGTACTTGTGCGTTCCTCGACCGATGTCCTGCAGAATGCCGTTCATCTTTTGCGTGCCGTGAGACAGGCCAATCGCGAATATCAAGAAGGGAACGAGGATCGAATAGGGGTCCAGGTCATAATCGAGCAGTTGCATAAGACCGAGTAGCCATACCACACCGGCCACTGCCACACCGATCAACAGCAACGTGCTGCGCAAACAGCGCATATAGAGATAAACGAAAATCCCCGCGATCAGCACTGATATCCCGAAGAACAGCATGACGCTATAAAGGCCGTCGATCAGGTCCCCAACCAGCTTGCTGAAACCGACGATATGAATCGAAATCTTGTCGCTTTCAAAGGTACGGATTTTCTCTTCCAATTGGTCAGAGAACTCACCGTAATCGAGCGGCTCGCCAGTTTGAGGATGCAGATCAAGCAACGGCGCAACGATCATGCTCGACTGACCGTCGTTGGCGACAAGGTTGCCAACGATTCCGGCACGGGAGATGTTCCGGCGCAATTTCATGATGGATTCATCGCTGCCGTCGTAATCAGACGGCATGACGGCGCCGCCACTGATTCCGTCCTCGGTGACTTCCTTCCAACGAACGATCGGCATCCACAACGATTTCATCCAGGAACGGTCGACGCCCGGAATGAGGTACAACGTATCGTTTACTTCCTGCAGAACCTTTAGATATTCCGGGTCGTAAATATCGCCTTGCTTGTTTTCGACGACGATACGGATGCTGTTGCCCAAGCCAGGAAGCTGATCCTTATACGCAAAGTAATTCTTGATATAAGGGCTGCTGCTCGGAATCATTCTTTCGAAGCTGGCATTAACATCTATTCGAGCAGCAAAGTAACCCAGTACAACGGTGGCCAAAAGGCAAACCACGAGTACAAGAACGCGGTTATTGAAAATAACGCGCTCGAAAAACCCGCCGGACGATTTATCGAAATCGCGAACATCCGGAACTACGGGCATTCCGCTATTGTACTTTTGATCTACCATTTTCTTATCTCACTAAACCTGCCGCGTTATTAGTTCGCCTTGGCTATCTCGACGAGTTTTGCACCCGAGAAAAAAGTCACGACTATCTCGCCATCTCGTCCAGTCCCACTGGCCGCGAACACTTCGCCCACCCGTGAGGCCTGCAGGGGCGTGACGCTCAAACTTTGCTTATCGAGGGCAATCATCGCGCCGCTCTGACTAACCATGATCAACTGTTGCCCTGAACCCACCGCGCTGATCAAACTTGCATTGAGGCCAGTGTCTATCTGCTGCCATTGCTGCCCATCGTCCCTGCTCGCATATAGGTTGCCACGCAGGCCGTAGGCCAGAAGCAGGTTGGGAAGCGCACGCACACCGAAGTAAGTACCGTTATAGGGCGTTTCGATCGATGTGAACTGTTGAGTCTGGAGATTCAGGCGCATGAGCAAGCCCTGCTCTCCCGCGATGTAGAAAACGCCGTCGCGTTCGTCCAGGCCATACAGATGCATACGGCGGGTATTGTCGGTTTGCTCGATCCAAGGGTCCCAGGTCGCACCATCATCGGTACTTCTCAGGATCATCCCGAACGCACCGATGACGTAGCCAACCTTGTCCTCATTGAACATGACGTCGAGAAACGGTGAGGCCAGCACATCGGGCGTCGCCGACGTGTTCATGGCGAACTCCACTTCCTGGAGCATGTCGGCAGCGCCCTCGATGCCACGCTCCGCACGCTCACCGTAGAATGCCTTGAGACGAGCAAGCACTGTACGACCGTCGAGTTGAACGGACCAAGTCAGACCACCATCGGTGGTATGCAGCAGCACAGAATCGTGACCGACGATCCATCCGTTCATGGGATCGCGAAAGCGCACTTGGACCAAGTCCGTGGAAACAGGGCTCTGCACTTGCTGCCAGGTTGTCCCGCCATCGGTGGAGCGCTTGATCATGCCGTGCAACCCGACGCCAACAAGCACATCACCCGCGCGGGCCATCCCCAGGAGCGGCGCCGGAGCGCTGATCGGCTTCGATGGCTCGCGCAATGGGTCGAGCCTTTCCGCCGCAACAGACGCTTCCACACCAAATGGCAACAGCAGGACCAACAGCATTACGCTGGGCCATTTCCCGAAGAAGCGGGTGATGGACGCCGAAGAATCGTTTGGCACAGCAAGCGGGAGCGGGAATATCATTATTTTTATCCTCAACCAGCGTAATCAGTATGCGCGCGATGCATACCTAGAATGAAACCAGGATCAACAGGTCTGCACGTACAAACGCACGTGCAGACCTGAAACTGGATCAGCGCTGGGTTTCCCTCGTTACGATCGCTTCCTGATTCAACGAACGCTCGGAACGCGCCTCAGTCAGGACCCTATAACCACCATCCAAGCCATCGTTGATCACTCCATACATCCCTATGTT
>CBIHQF010000003.1:0-23129 GCA_966211665.1 uncultured Pseudomonas sp.
TGGTGCTTCATGGCCTTCCCTTACCTGTCCATGGCGAGCCTGTGCTGATGCGGGTTCAACCGGCTCGCAACTGTGCAGCCTTTGACGTTGTATTGGAGGGTAAACCCGCAGGAGGCATTTTGCCAGTATTTGACGGGCGCTGATATTGGACCTTGGTTGCACGACAGCAGGCGTCTACGTCGGTGCTTTCGTTGTCAGGGTGCGCGCTGCTTCGGGCTGGTTGGCCGGAGAAGAGCAGTGTCGGGGCCGATCAGGTTTTGCAGCCCAACGCGGGGAGGGTAGTCAGCAATTCATCGGCGCGCGGGTGTTTATAGCCGTCCGGCGGCGACGGCACGCCGTATCAGCAATTGCACGCCCCACTTGTGAAACGGGATGACGAATAGAAGGTAGAGCTTGCCGAAGGTGTTGTGAACATTGCATACGGTGGAGACGACAACGGAGCGCGACTCGGCCCCATCCTCAATAAGGATAGAGAGCCGAAAGTCCAAGTGTTTGTCGTCAAGACCCGCGATCAGTTCGGTTTCGCTCAAGGTGTGGATCGGCCAGGTGCCGATCCATTCTCCGACTGCGTAGTCGTGATTTGGCGTTCCCTGCACCAGTTCTTGCGCGGAAGGCGCTTTTAGGCCGAAAAGCGAGGCTACGCGGTTCCTGGCGAAAAGCGCTGCATTCATCCAGGCGGGTCGGTAGCCGAAGATGGCGAAGAATATATCCACAACTGACCGATCCTGGGTAAGAGGAGCGCGATAGGCATCCTGAAAGTAGGCGGTATCGACCTTCGTCCGCTCCAGGGCGCTTGAGACGGGAAATTCGCAGGCTTGCACGGTCATTTCGATCTGCCTTTTTTAGCGGCCTAGGGCATATGGCGTAGGTGGTTTGCAGCCTAGCATGCAGGCGGACAAGGGTATTCGGAATCTCATTGCCAATTTTTTCTGTGGAACTTGTTTTCCGTCCACGCCACCCACGGAGCGGAATTTCATAACTCTGCTTAACGCATTCAGAGATTGCCAAGAAACCTTGGCAGCCCCTGGCTGAGTGCTATCTGAAAAATGGCGTACGAAGGAAAGAAAATGTCTGTAAGCCGGAACTCACCCAAGGATATGGACCCTGTATTCCAGCGAGCCATTGCCGATCTGCTAAAGAAATACCAAATCGAGGTTTCCCCAACCGATACCGTTGGGCAGGACGTTTTTATCTTGTCCATTGAAAATCTGGATATCTATCTTATTGGCAACCCACGGGGTTACCTGAATGTTGCCTGCAAGGCGGGACGACTTTCGGAGGATATTGGCGATGAAGCCTATATCCCCTTATTGGCGGCAAATCTTTTCAGTCTTGAGCATCCGGTGCTGAGTGTTGGCGTTTCTCCGGATACGCGGGAAGTAATGCTTTCGACACGACAACCCTTGTCGGAACTGGATTCGGCTGGAACATTTCGGCTGGTTGAAAGCGTAATCGAGCAGGCCCAGGCGTTATCCGAGTGGCTGAAAACACCGCCCAGCAACCGTTCCGTGCCCTTTGCAAAGGACCGGGCACCGTTTGGGCCGCACCCATCGGTCAGGCTATAAGGAGTTCGAGATGTTTCGTTGCTTTTCAGGTGCCTCAAGCAGTGCCCCGGCCAATAACTATGTTTCCTTATCAAGCCTCCACGACCAACGTCTCGGTTCGTTGCCTGCTGGGCAGCGTAATGGTCAGGTGGTAAACGTATCCGCCGCCACCTTCGACATGATGTCTTTGGCGCACGACATCCTGCTGAAAACGGCCTATGAAACCTTTCCGGATGGTCCGGGTAATCAGGCCGCCAACATATGGATGAGTGAAGGCCGTAGCTGGATGCGCAAGGAAATGTGCCGCGATCGTGCCGACGATCGAGCCAGCCAGGACCAGCAGATCAGAGCCATCAAGGAGACGGGTGGAGGCAATTGCGGTGAATACGCGAATACGGTACTTGCCGAATTCCGACTCCATAAGCGGAACATGCCTGTATTTAAAGTATTGGAGTCGAATGAACATAGCTTGGTAATTGCAGGGGACTGGCGAGACCGAAATACGGGTGACCATGCGGTAGTGGTGGACCCCTGGCAGGGGCTGAAAAAAGTTCATACCTATGGTGAGAGAAGCAATACCACGACGCCTTTAACCACTGTCACCCAAGAAGCGGGTGGCGCTATACGCTCAGCCAAGCTTAAAGCCGCATTCGCGCTCAAGCCGCTTTCAAATGAAGCGGTGCATGCTGCAATAAGGGAGAACTCCCGTTTCAACTCCAACGGCCCCGTGTATGCGCGTGAGATCCTTCAGGAAAAGAAGCCGCTGATTTTTGACAGGGTCGCCGGGACCCAGAACCTGCATACGGTTTATCGGGATCCAAATGGGAGGGAGGCGGCCTTCAACAGCGTGCCGCCGTCTTACCTCGATGACTATTTGAATGCTCGGGCAGCCATTGTGAGAGAGTTTCCTTAGCAGCCAATTTCAGCCTATCGGACTAAACTCATCCGCCACACTGCATTGCTCTGCGACCGACGCAATGGACGCGCGGTGTGTCGCAATCGTCAGCAGCCGAAGCGCCGTTCTAGCCCACGGATAAATCCATGGTCTTTTCGTTTGTTCCCTCCAGGGCAAAATCCGCGGGGTCGAACCTATCACTGGTGTCCATCCGAATGCCTCGCAGGCTCGCGGTTTCCAGGTGCGAGGCGTATAGCGACTCGGCGAAATAGCTGATCAGGAGGGAGCGACGGCGTGTTCCGATGGCGTTCAGGCTGCCCGCATGCACCAAGTCGACATCGAACACCAGGATATCGCCAGCGCGGCCTGAAAGTTGCACTGAGCGGGACTCATCGTTGAAGTCGAATGGCGGCTCCGCCCGACCGGGGCGATGGCTGCCGGGGACGATACGGGTCGCGCCGTTCTCGGGGCCGTAGTCGTCGAAATAAGCCAGAGCGTTGACCATGTCGCCCGGCCGCTGGGCCGACAAGTCGCGGTGCAGTTGCTGATGACCGCCGCCCGCAAGGGGCTCGCGACCCTCCACCTGGGCGAGGAAGAAGCGTTCGCCGATCAACTCGCCCACCGCCGCCAGCAGCTGCGGCAGGCGACACAGGGTCTGAACCTTCGAGTCGAAGTCCAGCAGCGAATGGCGCCAGTCCATGCCGCGTGGCACCGGCCAATCGGCCGACGGCTTCACGCCCGCGTCGAACACCGCGCGAAGGTCACCCAGCCACTTGGCCGGGATCGCGCCACGCAGCAATACATAGCCATCTCGGTGGAGTTGCTCGCGGTCGGTCATCGTTTTCTCAATTTCCTTATCAGCAACGCGTCTTGCACAACGGCCCGCAGCCAGACAAAGGCATCGGGCAATAGCGGTGCGGGCCTTGGATGCCGTTCTTTACTTGATGCCGTTGCGTTGCAGGATGGCGTCGAAGGTGCCATCGGCCTTGATGGCTGCCAGGCCCTTGTTGAATGCGGCGATGATTTCCTCATGCTTCGGGTTTTTCAGCCCGCCGGCGACATACAGGCCATTGCTGGACATCGGCGTGGCGACGAACTCGATCTGTTCCAAGGCTTCCGGATTTTCCTTGCTGATCAGGCTTTTGGCGACCACCTCGTCTTCCAGGGTGAGGTCGATGCGACCGCCGATCACCTTGAGGATGCTGGGCATCAGGTTGGCGGCTTCCTCTCTCTTGAAGTTGCTGGCCTTCTCGAAGGTATCGCCATAGCCATAGCCGCGCACGGTACCGATGGTCTTGCCGGTCAGGCTGTCCATGCCGGAGTACTCGAAGTCGCTGCCTTTCTTCTTGATGAATTTGACGTCGTTGGACATGTAGGGCTCGCTGAACTTGAGAAAGCCTTCCCGTTCCTGGGTCTTCCAGGCGCCGATCAATACGTCGTATTCGCCTTCCTTGACACCATCCAGGGCTCGCTGCCAAGGCACGAAGGTCAGCTTCAGTTCGTGCCCCTGGGAGGCGAAGGCGGCCTTGACCAGTTCCGTGGCGACCCCTTGCTGGGGATGGTCCGGATCGAGGAACGGGGGCCAGGGATCGCCGGCGGCGGTGATGGTTTGCGCACTGAGGGCGGTGGAGCCTAGCAGAAGAGCGAGCGCGAGCAGTTTTCTCATGGTGGTTTCCTCAACAACGGTGAAAAGCGGTGGGCAAACACCGCTCCGGGGCTTTATCGATTGCCCGCGCCGCCGTTGGCATGCTCCCGAACGAGGAGCTACGCCTTGAATCGGTGGATCAGGCTATCCAGGTGTGCGGAGAGTTCTTGCAGGGTGGCATTCTCGGATTTGGTCAGTTCGATGTTCTGGGTATTTTCGGTATTCAGCCCGGAAATCCTCACCAGGCTTTGGCTGATGCCTTCGGCCACGCTGTGCTGCTCTTCGGCGGCCTGTGCGATATAGGTGTTCATCTCGCGGATTTTCTGCATGGTCTCGTGAAAGCGCTGCACCGACTCCTGCACCACTTCCGACTCGCGGCCGGCCTCGGTGGCCATGTTGCGGCTGAGCTCCATGGCCTCCACCACATTGTGCGTCGAGCCTTGTAGGCGCGAAATGATGGTGCGTATCTCTTCCGTGGAGTTGCGGGTCCGCCCGGCCAGTACCCGCACCTCGTCGGCGACCACGGCGAAACCGCGGCCCTGTTCGCCGGCGCGGGCGGCCTCGATGGCGGCGTTCAGGGCCAGCAGGTTGGTCTGCTCGGCGATGGCGTTGATCACCTCGATGACTTTGTCGATGGCGCCGCTTTCCTGGGCCAGGGATTGAGTGAGGTTGGCCACTTTTTCCACTTCCGCGACCAGCCCGGCGATGGCCTGGTTGGCATGCCCGGACAGCTCCACGGCCTTGTTCACATGCTCGCTGGCCTCGTCGGTCACCTGGGAGGTACTCAGGGCGTTCTGCGCGACTTCCTCCACCGCACTGGTCATTTCGGTGATCGCCGTGGCGACTTGATCGAGTTCCAGTTGTTGCGAATGGATGCTGCGGGAGTTTTGGTTGGCGTGTTCCTGGCAGGTATTGCTGGAATGCAATACGCGTTCCGATAGCGCTTTTATTTCCCTGATGATGTTTTGCAGTTTCTCGACGAACTGATTGGTGTTTTCGGCCAGGCTACCCACTTCGTCCATTCTTTTTATCGTCAGGCGCCGGGTCAGGTCGCCTTCGCCCTTGGACAAGTCGGCCAGGGCGCTATTCATGTGGTGCAGGGGGCGAAGAACGTTCGAGTGCAGCAGCAACATCAGGATGACGATGATCGCCACATCCAATAACAGCGTTTGCATGACGGAGCGCAGCAGCAGGCCGTCGAGCTCTTCCTTCAGGCCGGCATCGCTGGATTGAATGAGCAACTGGCCAACCAGCTTCTTGTCGCTGCCGTCTTCATAGAAGATTTCTTCGTTCAGATAACCGCTTGTATCGGCTGGAATTTCGCTGATCGGCACAACCTCGCCGGCGTTGTCCTTGGTGAAGCCGGCGACGATCTTGGGACCGTTGGTCACCAGGATCGAGGAGATGCTCGGCTCGCTCAATTCGGACTTGATGGCGGCCTCGGCGAACTTCTTTTCATAGTTCCACAGAGGCCCGGGCAGGGACAGTTTCAGGCGTTCGCTGACGCGCTGAGTGGATTCGACGATGTGCTTGGTCCGGTTGTTTTTGATGCTTTGGTAATTGAAATATGAAAAGGCAGTGAGGATGAGCGTGATCAGGGCAACGACATAGAGGCCCATTCTGACCTTGAGGCTGGCATCTTTCATATTTCTACGGCCTGCAATTGAAGTGATTCGGTGGCCGGCGTGGCTGGCCTTAAGCAATAAGTCGGCCAGTTGAGGAGGTTCTTGAGTGCCACTCGCTGTCTTGAGTTTTAGCAGATATGTCGACTTAGGCAAGGCACTGGCGGGCATTGTCTGGTCGCGGCAACCGCGATCAGCTTGCCGGGCGACTGAGCGGGGTTTTCGAACGCCATCGACTTGAGTCCTCCGGCTGGCCGCCGATCTTGGTGTCGGTGCCCCTGTCACGGGATTGTCGCGGCCCTGTCATACCCGTGCCACCGCCTTTAGTTGCAATCGCTGCAACTCATGTGGAGGGTGCGGCGATGCGAATTTGCGTGATCGGGGCGGGTTATGTGGGGTTGGTGTCGGCGGCCTGTTTTGCCGAAATGGGTAACCGGGTGGTCTGCGTCGAACGCGACGCCTCGCGGGTGGCGCGTCTGGCGCGCGGCGAAGTGCCGATCTACGAGCCGGGATTGGAACCGATGCTCAAGGCCCATCTGGCCAGCGGCCAACTGAGTTTCAGCCACAACCTGGCGAAGGGCATCGAACGCGCCGAGGTCGTGTTCATCGCTGTGGGGACGCCAAGCGGGGAGGACGGTTCGGCCGATCTGTCGTATGTCCTGGCCGTGGCGGACGAGCTGGGCGAGCGCCTGCAGCAGGCGTGCCTGGTGGTGGATAAATCCACGGTGCCGGTGGGCACGGCCGAGCGTGTGGCGCAGCGGATAAACGCGCGTCTGGCGCAACGCGGCAAGGGCTTCAAGGTGGTCTTGGCCAGCAACCCCGAATTTCTCAAGGAAGGTTCGGCGATCGATGATTTCATGCGCCCGGATCGGGTGCTCATCGGCTGCGACGAGCCGGCGGCCACCGAGCTGTTGCGTCGCTTGTACGCACCATTTTTACGTAATCACGAGCGCCTGCTGTGTATGAGCGTGCGCGCCGCCGAGTTCAGCAAGTACGCGGCCAATGCCTTTCTCGCCACCAAGATTTCCTTTATCAACGAGATGGCGGGGCTGTGCGCACGCCTGGATGTGGACATCGAAGAAGTCCGCCGCGGCATCGGCAGCGACAAACGCATCGGCACGCACTTCATCTATGCGGGCTGCGGCTATGGCGGCTCCTGTTTCCCCAAGGATGTGCGCGCCTTGATCCGCGCGGCCGAGCAGGAAGGTATTGAACCGGGCATCCTGCGCGCAGTCGAAGCACGCAATGCGTTGCAGAAAACCTTGCTGTTCCAAGCGTTGCGCGAGCATTTCTCCGGACACCTGCAGGGCCGCGTCGTGGCGCTCTGGGGGCTGGCTTTCAAGCCTGGCACCGACGACTTGCGCGAGGCGCCGAGCCTGGTGCTGCTGGATGCCTTGCTCGCGGCCGGGGCGCAGGTGCAAGCCTGCGACCCGGTTGCCACTGGTGCAGTGGCGGCACGTTATGGGCGAGCCATCGACAGCGGGCAATTGCGCTTGAGCGAATCGCTTTACAGCGTGGCGGAAGGCGCCGATGCGGTGGTGCTGCTCACCGAATGGAAACAGTTTCGCCAGCCCGACTTCGTGCGGATTCGCGGTTCGATGCGCATGCCCGTACTGTTCGACGGTCGCAACATCTACGACGCCAAACAACTCGCGGAATTGGGTTTCCTCTACCGCGGTATAGGGCGGCCAGCATTAGGCCATTGTAAGAAAAATGCGGCCTGATAGACTGCGCCAGCAATTTAACGTCTCACTTCTAAGGCCTCCCATGATTAAAAAATGCTTGTTCCCAGCAGCCGGTTACGGCACTCGCTTTTTGCCTGCGACCAAGGCCATGCCCAAGGAAATGCTGCCGATCGTGAACAAGCCGTTGATCCAGTACGGCGTCGAAGAGGCGCTGGAGGCCGGGTTGAAGCAGATCGCCATGGTTACCGGCCGCGGCAAGCGTTCTTTGGAAGACCACTTCGATATCAGCTACGAGCTCGAACACCAGATCCGCGATACCGATAAGGAGAAATACCTGGTCGGTATTCGCCGTCTGATCGACGAGTGCAGCTTCTCCTACACCCGTCAGGTCGAGATGAAGGGCCTGGGCCACGCGATTCTCTGCGGCCGCCCGCTGATCGGCGACGAACCCTTCGCCGTGGTGCTGGCCGACGACCTCTGTCTGAACCTGGAAGGCGACGGCGTACTGAGCCAGATGGTCAAGCTGTACAACCAGTTCCGCTGCTCGATCGTGGCGATCCAGGAAGTGCCGCCGGAAGAGACCCACAAGTACGGGGTGATTTCCGGCGAAATGATCCGCGACGACATCTACCGGGTTAACAGCATGGTCGAGAAACCCAAGCCGGAAGACGCGCCGTCGAACCTGGCGATTATCGGCCGCTACATCCTCACCCCGGACATCTTCGACCTGATCGAACAGACCGCGCCGGGCAAGGGCGGCGAAATCCAGATCACCGACGCACTGATGAAACAGGCCCAGGATGGCTGCGTACTGGCCTACAAATTCAAAGGCCAGCGTTTCGACTGCGGCGGCGCCGAGGGTTACATCGAGGCGACCAACTTCTGCTTCGAGAACCTTTATAAGCCGGGTAAGGCGTACTGAGGCAGCAAGCAGCACGTTTTTGAATACAAAGCCACCGTGAGGTGGCTTTGTGGTTTTTGTGGGGCAGAGACGTAGGGCGGGTGATCAAGGTAGGTTGGGTTAGCGGCGATTGTCGTGGTTCAAACAACGACATCGTCGCTGGCCGCCGCGTAACCCAACAAGGGATCTATGCGGTGTAATCGGTGATCGGACTTTGTCCATCTACGGACACCGCGCACGCATCTTGTTGGGTTACGCGGCATTCATTTACGTCGTCATCGACAACTGACGCTGTCGCCGCTAACCCAACCTACGGTTTGCTGCTCTTCAGGGGCGTAGCCCGGATAAGCGTCAGCGCAATCCGGGACATCGGTAACGGCCATAGAACCGTTCCCGGATTGCATCCAGGCTATGAACTGCCCATAGGTCCGTAGGATGGGTTAGCCGCCAATAGGATATTCAGGCTGTCATCGATTTATGTACGGCGTAATCCATCATGGCGGTGGATACCGTTGTTGGGTTACGCGGCAACTCGAATCGTGGCGTGCCAAAGACTGTGCCGATTGCCGCTAACCCAACCTACGGGTTGTTCTGCTTGTGGCTCCTATTCAGGGAATCGCCATCGCCTCGGAGCCCGGCCCGAGCGGTTGGCCGTAGCTGAATTCGACATAGTTGCCCGCCGGGTCGCGCAGGCCGCAGTAGTAGCCGACCGGGTAGGGTTCGTCGCGTGGGGCCCAGATCAGGCAGCCGGCTTTTTCGGCCTGGTCGGCGATGCGATCGACCTCATCGCGGCTGCCCAGGGCGAAGCCGAAGTGGCTGTAGTCGTCGGCGGCGAGCTGGCGGTCCTGGCCGCCGGGCATGATCACGAAAATAAACTGGTGCTCCTTACCCGCTTCGGCCATCCAGACGATGCGCGAGCCTTTGCCCGCGCGCTCGTGGATCACCCGCATGCCGCAGAACTCGCTGTAGAAGGCCACGCAGGCGTCCAGGTCGGGCACGTGCAGGGCCAGATGGGTGAGGGTGGGCTGCATCTCGGTCTCCTTTTGTCGTTTATCGAGTTTAGGCGCTGCATGGCGGCAGGGGTTCTGCTTGTGTGATCCGTGAGGCCGACAACACCCCCCGGATTGCGCCGAGGCTTATCCGGGGAGGCTAGGGTGGATCGGGGCGCGTAGCTGACGCCTTTTTCATCCACCAAGCGCAGTTGGTGGATGGGTGAAGCGTCATCCACCCTACGAGGTCGCAGCCTTGCGGATAACGCGATTTGTCGGGTTACGCGGCGGCCGATGGCGGTGTCGTTGCTCAAATCGCGATAGTCGCCGCTAACCCGACCTACCTTGCTACAGGGGGATCGCCATCGTTCTCACCCGCCATGGCACTCTCTGGCCAGGCCGTGGGAGGGGCTTTAGCCGCGATTACCAACGTCGAAAGCTCGCCGCTAAAGCGCCTCCCACATGAGCGTGCCGCGCTTTGTTGGGCTTCGCTGCGCTCAGCGCCAACCTACCGGTCATAAACTCGAGCATTGCCTGAGTTATGCTTGCAGCCTGCTTTGGAGGCTTGAAATGACTTACGACTTCGACCTGTTTGTGATCGGCGCCGGTTCCGGCGGTGTGCGTGCTGCGCGTTTTGCCGCGGGTTTCGGCGCGCGTGTGGCGGTGGCCGAGAGCCGCTATCTGGGTGGCACTTGCGTGAACGTCGGCTGCGTGCCGAAGAAGCTGCTGGTGTACAGCGCGCATTTCGCCGAAGACTTCGAGCAGGCGCGCGGTTTCGGCTGGTCGCTGGGCGAGGCGAAATTCGACTGGCCGACGCTGATCGCCAACAAGAATCGCGAGATCGAGCGGCTTAACGGCATCTATCGCAATCTGCTAGTCAACAGCGGAGTGACCCTGCTCGAAGGCCATGCGCGCCTGCTCGATGCGCACAGCGTCGAGCTCGGCGGCAAGCGCTACAGTGCCAAACACATCCTGATCGCCACTGGCGGCTGGCCGTTTATCCCGGATATACCCGGCCGCGAGCACGCCATTGGCTCCAACGAGGCGTTCTTCCTCGAGCAGTTGCCCAAGCGGGTTCTGGTAGTCGGCGGCGGCTATATCGCCGTGGAATTCGCCTCGATTTTCCATGGCATGGGTGCGCAAACTTCGCTGTTGTACCGCGGTGAGCTGTTCCTGCGCGGCTTCGATGGCGCGGTGCGCAAGCACCTGCAGGAGGAGCTGTGCAAACGCGGCCTGGATCTGCAATTCAACAGCGATATCCAGCGTATCGACAAACAGGCGGACGGCAGCCTGCGGGCGACGCTGATCGATGGCCGGGTGCTGGAGGCGGACTGTATTTTCTACGCCACCGGGCGCAAGCCGATGCTGGACAATCTCGGCCTGGAGAATACCCATGTCGAACTGGACGAACGCGGCTACATCCAGGTCGACGAGCAGTACCAAACCCAGGAACCCTCGATTCTGGCGATTGGCGATGTGATCGGCCGCGTGCAACTGACGCCCGTGGCGCTGGCCGAGGGTATGGCGGTGGCGCGTCGGCTGTTCAAGCCCGAGGAGTACCGCAAGGTGGATTACCAGATGATCCCGACCGCGGTGTTCAGCCTGCCGAATATCGGCACCGTGGGCCTCAGCGAGGAGCAGGCGCGCGAGGCCGGGCACGAGGTGAAGATCTACGAGAGCCGCTTCCGGCCGATGAAGCTGACACTGACCGACTGCCAGGAGCGCTCGCTGATGAAGCTGGTGGTGGACGCCGACAGCGACCGCGTGCTCGGTTGCCATATGGTCGGGCCGGATGCCGGGGAGATCGTGCAGGGCCTGGCCGTGGCGCTGAAAGCCGGAGCGACCAAGCAGCTGTTCGACGAGACCATCGGCGTGCACCCGACGGCCGCCGAAGAGTTCGTCACCATGCGCACGCCCGTGGCGCTCTGAAGTGGGCATGGCGCAACTGTTCTACCTGGCGGATCTGTTCGGCGTCGCGGTGTTCGCCATCACCGGTGCGTTGATGGCCGGGCGCAAGTCCATGGACCTGTTCGGCGTGCTGGTGATCGCGGTCATCACCGCGCTGGGCGGCGGCACTTTGCGCGATGTGATTCTGGATAACCACCCGGTCAGCTGGATCGGCAACGACCTGTATATCGTGGTCGCCTCCCTGGCGGCGGTGGGCACGGTGGTCTGGGTGCGCCTGACCCAGCCGATTCACGAAAAAGGCCTGTTGCTTGCCGATGCCTTCGGTCTGGCGGTGTTCACCGTGATCGGCACCGAAGTCGCGCTGCAGCATCAGGTGCCCAACAGCACGGCGGTGATCATGGGGGTGATGACCGGCGTCGCCGGCGGGGTGATGCGCGACATCATCTGCAACGAGATCCCGCTGATTTTCCAGAAGGAAATCTACGCCACCGCCTGCATTGCCGGCGCCCTGGTGTTTATCGGCCTGCGTGCGCTTGATACGCCCCATTGGCTGGATACCGGGGTGGCGATGCTGACCGTATTATTGATCCGCCTGGCGGCGATTCGTTGGCATGTGTCGCTGCCGCGCTTTCATTTGCTGGATCGGGATTGACGGAAGCATCGCGGCGCTTTTGTAGCCCGGGTTGCAACCCGGGGAGCGGTGGTGCGTGCGCCATCGCTCTGGATTGCGCCTAGGCTTATTCGGGCTACGGGTTGGTGGTTCAGAGCGGCAATTGCGGTGCTGGCAAAGGCAGGCGGCAGCGTTCGACTTTCCACCAGCTCGGCAATAGCCGGCGCACCGCCGCTTGGTTGAAGCGGTCGTCGATCAGGTAGATCACGCCTTTGTCCTGTTGCGTGCGGATCACCCGGCCGGCGGCTTGTACGACTTTCTGCAGGCCGGGGTAGAGGTAGCTGTAGTCGTAGCCGATAGCGTCGCCGAACATGGCCTGCATGCGCGCCTTGATTTCTTCGTTGATCGGGTTGATCTGCGGCAGGCCGAGGGTGGCGATAAAGGCACCGATCAGGCGCTCGCCCGGCAGGTCGATGCCTTCGCCGAAGGCGCCGCCGAGTACGGCGAAGCCGATGCCCTGGCTGCCGACATTGAAACGATCGAGAAAACCCTGGCGCTGGCTTTCGTCCATCTGCCGCGATTGCTCCCACACCGGCACCTGCGGATGGGCCGCGGCGAATTCGTCGAGCACCAGGCGCAGGTAGGCGTAGCTGCTGAAGAAGGCCAGGTAATTACCCGGCTGGTCGGCGAATTGGCGGGCCATCAGCGTGGCGATCGGCGCCAAGGAATAATCGCGGTGGGCGTAGCGGGTGGACAGATTGCTGACCGCCTGCACCCGCAGTTGCGTGGCGCTGAACGGCGATTCGACATCCAGCCAGGGCGTCTCGGCCGGCAGGCCGAGCAGGTCGCGGTAATAGTGGGGTGGGCTCAGGGTCGCGGAAAACAGCGTGCAACTGTAGGCCGTGGCGAAACGCGGGGCGAGAAAGGGTGCCGGCACTATATTGCGGATGCACAGGGTCGAGCCGGCGAGGCCGTCGGGCTGCTCGTCGCGGCTGATATCGAACAGCGAATGGCTGTCGTAGACCTCGGCGAGGCGGCAGAACAGCATGGCGTCCAGATAGAACTGCAGCAGCTCGGCGGCGTTGCCGACCGGTTGCTCGGTGAGGTGGTCGGTCAGGGCGCCGACGGCTTTTTGCAGGGCGGCGATAAACAGGTCCGGGGTGGTGGGGTAGACCTGGTAGGCCACTTGCTGGTCACGCTGCAATTGTTGCCAATGCCGGTTCAAACGCTCCAGCGGCGCTTTCATCACCGCAGGCGCGATGCGCCGTAGGGCGTCGAAGCGGGTCTGGCTCAATTCGGCGCTGTACATGCCGCGGCCGCGTTCGATCAGGTTGTGCGCCTCGTCCACCAGCAGCGCCACGCGCCATTCGTTGAGCTGGGTCAGGCTGTGCAGCAACCCGCCCATATCGAAGTAGTAGTTGTAATCGCACACCACCACATCGGCCCAGCGGCACAGCTCCTGGCTCAGGTAGTAGGGACAGATGCGGTGCGTCAGGGCGACTTCGCGCACGCTTTGCTGGTCCAGCCATAGGCGCGCCAATGCGGCCTCGCGCGCGGCGGGCAGGCGGTCGTAGAACCCCTTGGCCAGCGGGCAGGAATCGCCATGGCAGGCTTTATCGCGGTGTTCGCAGGCTTTGTCGCGGGCGACGTGTTCGAGTACCCGTAGCGGCATCGCCGGTTGCTGGCTACGCAGCGTCGTCAGGGCGTCCAGCGCCAGACGCCGACCGGGGGTTTTGGCGGTGAGAAAGAACAGTCGGTCGAGGCGCTGCTCGGGAAACGCCTTGAGCTGCGGGAACAGGGTGCCGAGGGTTTTGCCGATGCCTGTGGTGGCCTGGGCCATCAGGCAGTGGCCGTCGCGGGCGGCGCGGTACACCGCTTCGGCCAACTGACGCTGGCCGCTGCGAAACTGCGCATGGGGGAAGCGCAGGCCCTCCAGCGCCTGGTTGCGCCGCTCACGATGAGCGCGCTCGTGCTCGGCCCAGGCGATAAAGCGGCTGCATTGCAGTTCGAAGAACTCGCGCAATTCGTCGGCGCCGAAACTCTGGTGGAATGCGGTTTCATGCTGGGTCAGCACATTGAAATACACCACCGCCAGGTCGATCTCGGCCAGATCGCGCTCCTGGCACAGCAGCCAGCCGTAGACCTTGACCTGCGCCCAATGCAGCAGCCGGTGGTTTTCCGGGATGCGCTTGATATCGCCGCGGTGGGTTTTGATTTCCTCCAGGCGATTATTAAAAGGGTCGAAGCCATCGGCGCGGCCACGTACCTGCAAGCCCTGGTATTCGCCACTCAGCGGCAATTCCGCCTGATAGTCCGGGCCGCGCCGGGACACCACCATGGCGTGCCCGGCCATGCCTTCCTGGGCGGTGGGCGAGGGCGTGAAGCGCAGGTCGAGATCGCCGACCTTGGCGGTGAATTCGCACAGGGCGCGCACCGCGACCTTGTAGCTCAGCAGCTGTTGCTTCATGCCTCGGCCCATTGCACATAGCAGACGTCCACCGGCATGCCGTGCTCGGCGCAGAACGCCAGCCAGCGCCGCTGATTGTCTTGCAGACGGTCGCCGGGGCCTTTCACTTCGATCATCCGGTAGCGCTTGTGCGCGGGCCAGAACTGGATCAGGTCGGGCATGCCGGCGCGGTTGGCCTTGATGTCCAGCAACAGGCGCTGGAACCAGGCGCGCAGATGCGCGGCCGGCAGGCAATCGAGGGCCTGTTCGAGCAGTTCTGCGTCGAGCGCGCCCCAGAACACGAACGGTGAGAGGATGCCGTACTTGTCCGTATAGGTCTGACGGATTGTGCTTTTGTAGGCATCCGAATCGAGCTGCGTCAGGCAGGCGGCGAACAGCGCGGCGCGGCGCGGGTGGAAGTCGGCGCTGAGCAGATCCACCGGGCCGCTGTGGAACGGATGGAAGAACGCGCCCGGCAGCGGGGCGAAGATCGCCGGCCAACAGAGCAGGCCGAACAGGCTGCAGATCAGGCTGTTTTCGACATAGTGCACCGGCGCTTCGGGCTCGCTGAGGTGCAGCTTGACTGCATATTCGACGCTAACAGGCCGTTGAAAAACTACCTGCGTTGGCAATACGGCGTTAAAAACAGGCTCGGAATGCTCATTTACAGCTCGTAAAGTCGAGTGCGACACCAGTCGCTTCCTCGCCTGTTTTTGCCTTGTCTTGCCTGCCTCGCCTACGCTTTTCAACGGCCTGTTCTGCGCCTCGGGCTTGGGCAAGCACAGGTCGATACGACTGGGGGCGGGGACTTTCGCCGGCGCCGGCTTATCCAGACCGAGCTGCCGGCCCAGGCGCTGCAAGGCGCGTTTCACGCCTTGGCTTTCCGCATCGTTGTGCGGCGCGGCGGCCGCTTCGCAGGCCAGTGCGTAGGCTTGCTCCGGGCGGGCCAGGCGTTCGAGCACACGAATCCTCCGCAGGCGGGCTTCGGCATAGCGGCAGTCGGCATAGCAGGCCAGGGCGCTGTCCAATTGCGCTTCGCGCTCCAAGTGCTGGCCCAGACGAAACAGCAGCTTGTCGCGGCGTGCGGCGAGAAAGGGCGTGTCGCAGGGCTGCGCGTCTATTCGTTGCAACACTTCGCGCAGCGGTTCGCCGGCTTCGAAGGCGTCGCGGCAATCTTGCAGTTGCAGGTAGCAATCGACGTCGCCGCGATGGCGGAATACCCGCGAGTCGGCGCTCAACTCGACCTGCTCGTAGCGGAAGATGCCGAGATCGGCGAGCACGAACTCCGACCAATCCTGGCGCAGGTTGCCGAAAAACATCAGGCGCAATCGCTCGCAGAGCGCATGGATGCTCAGGCTGTAGACCCGCTCGTCGAGGTTCGGGCACCAATCGGCGAAGCGCCGGGGTTCGGGGTGCTGGGCGCTCAGGTGTTCGAGCAACTCGGCTTTTTTCAAGCGGCGCAGGGCATGGGCGTCGAAGTGTTCGAGCAATTCGTCCTTGCGCAGCAGGCCGAACACCTCCTGCGGCGTCAGCGCCTGCTCATCGCTGATCAGGCCCTTGGCGAGCAAGGCTTGCGCGGCGGTGCGGGTGCAGCCGATTTCCGCATAGTCCAGCTTGCTGGCGCGAAAATGCCGGCCTTTGCGCATGATCATGCGCACCAGCAGGGCCTGGGCGGGCTGCGCCAACTCGCCGAACCCGCACAAGAACGCCAGCTCATCGGCCAGCAGCAGGTCGGCGTGACGCTGCCGCAGCCAATTCAGGGCCTTGTGGAAGTTGCTCAGGTAGTAGAAAGGGTCATCGAATTGAAGCTGCATGGAAACGCCGGATACTGTTTGCATATACAGATATCAGCGTGCGCGCGGCCTGGCAATCCCCAGTTGATCGATGACCGGGCGATTGGCCAGTAATCGCCCGGCGTGCCGGTGTTATTGGTCGAATATCAGGTTTTCCCGGTCGTCTTTCGCCCCGGCACCGATCAGCGTTTGCGCTTCGCTTTCGGTGACGATGCTCTTGCCGACCGACGTGCGGATAACCGAGGTTCGCAGGGTTTTATCGGTACTGATGGTGATATCGCGGATCGGTATCTCATCCTTACCGTATTGGGTATTGACGATGCAGGTACCTTTTTCCAGATCGATTGCAATGCTCATGACGAGCCCTCCAAGGACGAAGCATCCGTTCCCGGACGCTGGGGTTCAGGCTTAGCGCGTCGAACGATAGGGGTAATCGCCTATGCGCGCGCCTATTACCATTTCGCTGATCCAGGCGGTGAGTATCGAGGTGTACGCCTCCTGGCAGGTGTCGCGCGACAGGGCGTGATCGGCGCCGTCGAGGATCCGGTGGGTCAGCGAATGGGCGTTCTCGAATGCCGAGCGGTAACTCATGATGGTGGCGTGGGGCACGAAGTCGTCGTGTTCCGATTCGACGATCAACACATCGCCGCGGAATTCGGCGCAGGCCGCCAAGGCGCGATTGTCCCGCGGCGTCAGCCGGCTGCGCCGGTAAACCGCGAGCCTTGCGCGGTCCAGCTGGTGCTTCGGCAGGTTCCAGTCTTCGTCCCAATACAGCGCCGGGACCCGTAGGGTCAGCCATTTGACCGGCCGCAGTTCGGTCAGAAAGGTCGACAGATAGCCGCCGTAGCTGCTGCCGATCACCGCGATCGAGCCGGTATCGATATTGGGATGGCTGGCCAGGTGGTCGTAGGCGGCGCAGATATCGGCCAGGCTGTGTTCGCGGCTGATACGGCTCTGCTGAACCAGGGTTCGCTCATGGCCGCGCATATCGAAGGTCAGGCATACGCAGCCCAGCCCGGCGATGCCCTTGGCGCGCGCCAGGTCGCGCTGTTGGCTACCGCCCCAACCGTGCACGAAGAGAATCCCCGGCACCTTGTCGCCAGGGGTGAGAAAGGTGCCGGCGATCCGTTCGTTGTCCACCAGGATCTCTACGCTTTGGCTACGGGACATCGGGTTCCACCAGGGCAAATTTGCTGATACGGCCGATGCTGGGATCGTCGCCTTGATAGAGCATGTTGGCGTGCAGCGGCGGCGCCGCATCGCCATACAGCTCATGGGTGGAGGCCTGCACGCAATGCAGCGCCGGGCTTTCGGCCAGGGCCAGCAAACCGAAGACTTCCGCGGCGCTGGCCCCACCGATCCGCCAGGATTGTTCGAGTACCCCGGAGCGTTGCTTGCCCTGGGCGCTCAGCCCCTGCGCGATATCGTAATTACGCCGCGAGGCCATGAAGCCGGGGAGGGTGGCGAAAGCCGCCTGTTCATAGGCACGCGCCTGGGCGATGGCCAGCTCGATGTGTGCGGGCGGCTGCAGGGCGAGCAGTTCGTCGTAGCCGCCGCGCACCAAGCGTAGCTCCGAGCCGCCATAGACCTGTGTGCCGGTGTTGTCGCGGGTCAGCCGTTGGCTGCCGTAGTAGCTGGCGGTCATGCCGCCGATGCTCACCTGGCCCACGCTATAGGTGGCGACCTGGCGCAGATCTTCTTCGAGCACCAAGCCCCACTGAGTGATTTCGTCCTCACTCATGCACGCCAAGGCGGCGACCAGTGCTTCATGGCTATCGATCCGGGTCTGGTTTCTGCCGCCGGTGGCGCGTACCGGCTTCAGGCGCAGGGGGCCGTGCCTCAGGAGCTGGTTCCCGGCCTGCAACCCGTCATCCGGGCTGAACACCGTGTAGCCGCGCAAAACCGCGTCTTCGGTCTGTTGGCTGAAGGCCAGCGGCCAACCTTCGGGCCTTTGGGCGTCGACGCCTAACAAGGGGTGGGTAATCGCTTTGGTGGCCATGAACGGCTGGCTGACCAGACCGCCGAAGAAGTCCTTGTCGGACCGGATGCCCAGCGAGCGGTATTGTTCGTGCTCGATCAGGGTATCGCTTGGAATGAAATACAAAGCATCCCGCGCGCTTGCCCTGGGATTGTAAGTGCCGAGAAAAGGACAGCCGAGCAACTTGGCGATTTTAATACCCAGTGCGTGTTGGGTATGGCGCTCGTGCTCGCTGCTCATGTCGCCGATGGGCAGCAAAACAACCGCCGATTTGGCGTGTGACGTGGCGTCGTTATTCATGCGAAAAACCCCTTACTGGTGCGCAGGAAAAAGATGCCGCTCAATTGTTTTGATTGTTCTGCCAATTACCGCCCAAGGCGGTGCAGTCCTGTCTGGCCTGCTCCTTTTCTTCCACGCTATAAAAATAGGTAACTATTTTTGCGTCATCCGGAATGACCATAGGCGTACCCGTTTTAATGTCGCTAATGGCTCTGTGACTGGCCAACGACTCTTGAGTAAGCGTGGATATGCAGGAACCCAAATAGTTGGACGGACATTTATCGACCAGGGTTTTCTCGTTTTCGAGCATACCCAGGGTTTCATCGCTGCATGACCATTTGATCGCGCCTTCTTCAATGCCTTGGTAGGTGTAACAACTTTGCGTTACCACCGCGGGAATCTTCTGACTGAGCGAACGGGTGGAAACTTGGCAGGAAGCCGCCAGTGCCTCTACGGCGCTAAGGCTGCCGATGGTTAGGAATAAAGCTGTAAGTACTCTGCTGGACATCGTTGGTTTCCTCTGATGACTGCCTGGAAATTCCCTTTAATCCTGTTTTTCTTTTTTCGAGGTACGGGGTAATGAGTGGAAATAATTCGCCGGCGCTTGATCCATCGGTTGAAGCGGCCCCGATGCCCGCGCGGGTATCACTCGCTTTGGAAGGGCGTGTTCAGCAGCGTCTCGGGTTGGACCAAGGTCTTGTCCGGGGCCTTGTCGGCTTCCGTCTCGCCCGGCAGCGCTTCGAGTGGTTTGGGCGCGGGCTCGGAGGCATAGAGCCAACGGTAGAGAGCGGTAACGCCCAGTAAGACATCGAGGGCGCCAAGGACGCCTCTGCGGCCTATGCCTTGGCGAATCAGCAATAAGCCGCCGCCCACTGCGAGTAAGGCGTCGAGTGCGTGGCGGGTCGATTCGTGGGACATGGGGCGAACTCCTGCGTTGTCTGGGGTAGGTGTCTATGCCGGCGCCCGGCGATGCCACGGCAAGAAGCCGCTCCGTCAAGACGCATGCCTCAAGGCTTCGACGAGTTCCTGCTTGTTCATGGTCGAGCGCCCGCGGATGCGTTTGCTGCGTGCCAGCTGCAACAGGTGTTGTTTGCTTTGCGAGGCCAGGTCGGGGTCCTGGGATTCACGGCTGGCCGCCGCGCGCTTGGCCGAATCCTGGCGGTCTCGCGCCTTGGCCGTCGCCGGCTTGTCGCGGCCCGAGCCGCCTGGCCGCTCGCCGCCGCCCGATTGCTTGTTCACGGTGGCCCAGGCGCGGGCCTGCGCTTCTTCGGTGGGAACGCCCTTGTCCTCGTAACTCTCTTCGATCGCTTGCGCTTGGCGTTTCTGCTTGCCGGTGTATTTGGCTTTGCTTCCTTGAGGCATGGCAGATTTCCTCAATCGAGTAGGCAGTGACTGAAATTTTGAAAAGCACTCTGCGTGGGGAGTTCAGCTTTCCTGATAACTGGTTGCCGGTATGCCGGATGGGCGAAAGAGTTGAACTCCCAGCAATGTGCAAAGACTCAGGTTTAACAGGCCGTTGAAAAACGTAGGCGAGGCAGCCGAGGCTAGGCAAAAACAGGCGAGAAAGCGGACTGGGCTCGCACGCGAGTTTACGGGTTGTAAATGAGCATTTTGAGACGCCGAGTCCCGGCCTGTTTTTAACGACGCATCGGCAACGCAGGTAGTTTTTCAACAACCTGTTAAAGCCTTAGCAGGGGGCAGGCCGATGAGTACCGGGACATTTGTGCTGCTTTGCGCGGTGTTGTTGGGCATCGCGCTGGCGGTTGTCGATCTATTGCTGATCGCGGCGATTTACCGGAGCCGTAAAAGCGCCGGAACCAAATTCGCCTGGGCGGCGCTGGTGGTGTTACTGCCCGTCATAGGCTGGGGCATTTGGGGGCGTTGGGGCCCGCGTGGGCTGGCGCAAGCGCCTTCATCGCCGGAACACAGCAAGTAGCCCGCTACCAGAAGCCTGCGGGGTGGCGGTTGAGCAGGTGCGGCAGGGAAAGTGCGAAGGCTTTGTTGAACAAGGTCGCCAGGTGGGTATCGATGACCTTTTGATTGACCGACGGCAGCAGGCCGGCCTGGCGGCGGGTCAGCACGCCATCGGCATAGAACTCCCGATGAATCACGGCATGGGTCGCCATATCGCCGATGATGCTGTAACTGCTGTAGGCCGTGTCGCCGGGATGCTTGGCTTGCAAGCTGATTCGCGGTTCATCGTTTTCGACCGTCAATTCGACGAGGGCTTCGATACCGCTAGCCTGGGCATGGCGTACCGTTTCCTCGAAAAGCGGTAATGCGCAGCCACGGATAGCCACCTGGAATCGCTGGAAAAACTCCGCATCGCGTTCGGCCCGGCCGACGGCGGTCGGATACGAGGATTCATGGTCATTACGCGCCATCTCTTCTCCCGATCGATCTCCATGGTTCGGTCGTTAGACCATGGGTCGCCGAAAACTATCGATAAATCGAGCACGCGAATTAACCAGCACAGTTGAACGAGAAGTCAGTTGAGCGAGAAGTTGCCTCGGTATAACAAAACACAGGGCGGTGTGACGAAAAAACATAGAACCTATTCGTCGTCGTTAATCTCTGATGTAAGTCAGGGGGTTTACGAGAGGATTAATCCCATGCCGTTGCATCCGCGTATCAATAAATACGCCGTGGTCACCGATTTGAGTGGCGCGAAGGAAAAATTCGCACGAAAAATAACCGGTAATACCCGCAACCTATTTGCGAGCGCCCGAGAGTACCTGATCGCCGCGACGAATAGCCTGCGGTTATTAATTGCATAAGCGCAGTACAGGCGCTGTTTGCTCTGCCTGATATCTGGATTCTGGAGATATCCGAGATGGCGAGGCAAACCCCGATAACCGACTGTGCCCCAGACGTCCGTACCGACGACAAGTGCATAGCGGAAATACTCGACAGCCAGCACAAAGATATAGAGCTGCACCGCGCGGGCAGCGCAGAACAGGCCCTATTTGCGGCGGCCCAGGGCTATTTCCAGCTTTACGAGCCGTTGGCGGAGCTGACCGAAGCGCGCTTCCTCAACGATCCCACGCGCAAAACCCCGGTATTCGCGCATTTTTCCGCTGGGCCGGGGCCTGCCGGTTCTGTCGATGCGCTGCGCGGTGCCTGTGGCTTCAGGGTGCGTTTTTATACCACTCAAGGCCACTTCGACCTGATCGGCAGCAACCTGGCGGTGGCGCTCAGCCGCGCCGCGCCAGCGCTTGGCGATGCGATTCCGTGGCAAAGGTCCTCGCCGTTCTCCAATGGGCAGTCGCCGCGCGAGGCGTTCTGGGATTACGTCTCCTCGACGCCGGAAACCGCCCATGGCGTGCTGTGGCTGATGTCGGATAGGGCGTTGCCGGCGTCCTACCGGGCGATGCAGGGGTTTGCCGTGCAGCGTCTGTGCCTGCTCAACGCCGAGCGCAAACGCGCTTGGGTGCAGTTCCACTGGCTTCCGTTGAGCGGGGTGTACTCGTTGGTCTGGGAGGAAGCGCAACGACTCGCCGCGACCATTCCCGACTTCAAGCGCAGAGCGCTGTGGCGCGATATCGAACGGGGCTGTTACCCGGAGTGGGAGTTGGCTATCCAGGTGATCGGCGAAGAGGACATGGCTCATTACGGCTTCGATCTATGGGACCCGACCACCTTGGTTGCGCAGGAGTTGGCGCCGCTGCGCAAGGTCGGCAAGTTACGGCTCAATCGCAAACCCCATAGCGCCTTCGCCGAGGCCGAGCAGGCGACGCTTCGCGGGAGCAACCTGGTGCCTGGCATCGCGCTCGATTACGGCCCTGCGCAGGCGCTGCGGGAAGAGTGGGCGCACGCGGCCGGGATGCCGCCGAGGCGCCCAGTCGTCGCCCTGTCCGATGCCCGGGCCCAGTATCCTCGGCGCCACGGGCCTGATCGGCTATGCTCGACATCGACTGTCTCGACGTATCCGTTCGCCGAGTGTTTCGCCCAGGCCAACCTGTTCTGGAACAGCCTGAACAGGCATGAGAAGGATCACGTCGTTGCGGCCTATAGCCTCGAACTGAGCGGCGTCGAGAGGCTGCCGGTGCGCAGGCGGCAGGTGCAGGCCATTCTCGCCAATATCGACATGACCCTGGCCACCCGTGTCGCCCTGAATATCGGCGTCGCACCGCCGATGGGCCCCACGGTGAGCTCGCGACCGCGGGCGCTGCTGGCCTCGCCGGCACTGAGTCAGGCCAACCTGCTGAGCGGCAGCATAGGTGCGCGCTCCGTTGCCATCCTGATCGCCGATGGTTTCGACGCTCAGGATGTCGAGTCGATCCGCACCGCGCTAAGGCGGGAAAAGGCCAGCGCCGTGCTCATCGGGCTTACCGGCGCGCCGGTGAGCGCCGCGGATGGCACTGTCCTGCTACCCGATGCTGCGCTTGCAGGCATGCCTTCGACGCTTTTCGATGCGTTGTTCGTTCCCGGCGGAATGGCCGCGAGCCAATGCCTGTCGCATAACGACGATGCTCTCGATTACCTGCTGGAGGCATACAGGCACCTGAAAGCGATTGCACTCTGCACGACAGCCGCACGTCTCGCCCGCGAGCTGACGCTGGAGGCTGACGAGGGTTTGCTCTGCGGCGGCACGGCGGAGGCTCTGGCCAGCGCGTTCATGGCGGCGATAGCCAGGCACAGAGTCTGGTCGCGCGCGACGGCGGCCAGATCGATCCCGGTATAAAGCCAGTTACGGCAGTTCGTTCAGGGGGCAGCCCGGATGCAACCCGGGGAGGGATAATCCCCGGATTGCGCTGGCGCTTATTCGGGCTACCGGCCCATATAGGCCGGGAACTGCGCTGCAATTCGCCCGCCCGGGCCATCCACGCAAAAT
>CBIHQF010000004.1:0-21259 GCA_966211665.1 uncultured Pseudomonas sp.
TTTCCTGGGTGCTGGTGGCCACCTGGCTGGTGGCGGCGAGGATTTCCTCGCTGGAGCTGGCCAGCACCGAGATGCCCTCGTTCATGTCCTGCACCAATTCGCGCAGGTACTCCCTCATGTCGGCGAAGGCCTGGGCCAGTCTGCCCACCTCATCCCGACGGGAGCTGGCGATGACCTCGCGCGGGATCTCGCCGCGGCCGATCTGCTCGGCCCAGCCGGTCAGGCGCGCCAACGGCAGCGCGATATGCCGACTGAGCAACCAGGCCAGTAGCGCGCCCGCCACCATCAATATCAGGCTCAGGTTGAACATGCGTTCGCGCAAGGCGGCCAACGCCTCGCGTGAACGTTGCTGCGCTTCGGCGATGCGCTGCTCGGTCAGCGTGGTCAATTCCAGGCCCAGGGCGTGAATTTGCTCGAAGCGCTCCAGTTGCACCCCACTGCTTAGTTGCAGCGCCTCTTGTAGCTGGCCCGTGCGGATCAGTTGGAACTGGTCCGCGCGGGTCTCGTTCACCGCGGCACGTAGCAAGGTCAGTTGTTCGAGTAGCTCCAACGCCTTGGGGTCGTCGACCACGTTCGTGCGCAAACGTTGCATCAGACGGTCGTTGCGCAGCTTGCTCTGGCGAATCTGCTCTTCGTGCTTATCCAGGCCCTCGACGACGCCTGCGCTGATTGCCAGCAACAGCTCGTTACGCTGCGCCTCGATATTGATGCGCAGCTCCTTGGCATCGGAGATCCATCCGTAGTGGCCCTGGAACTGCCGTTCTTCGCTTTCCTGCAAGCTGACGAAACGCTCCAGGGTCATAAAGGTCAGACTGCCGAAGCCGGTTATCAGCACGGCGAAGGCAAGGATCAGCTTGCTGCCGATGTCGAACCTTAGCGTTTTGCCCATCATGCGGTGGATCTCCTTGGCTTGGTACGTTACTCGGCCATCACAGGTAAATCGGGGTCGCCCAGCAGGCGTGCGCCGTCGAGTACCGTGGCTTGCTCGGCGGTCACGCCCAGCACGTAGCTGGCGCGTACTCCGGACAGGTTGCTCGGGGCCTTTTGCAGAGCCTGGCGGCGGATCTGCCCGATGCCCAGGACGCGGTCGATCAACACGCCGAACTCCATCTCCGGACTTTGCAGGATCAGCAGGAAATTGCGCTCCGAGAGGCTGTCGACCGGCAGTTCGAACAGCACCCGTAAATCCAGCACCGAGACGATCCGCCCGCGCACATTGACGATGCCCATCACATAAGCCGGGGTGTTCGGCAAGGGCGTGTATTGGCTCAGCGGCAGCACCTGGGCGACATGTTCGCTGGCGATCGCGTACAGTTCGCCACTGATGCCGAAACGCAACACTTCGAGCTCGTCCGTGGGCGCTTGTCCTTCGGCCATGCGCGCCCATTCGCGGCTGCGTTCGTGCAGACGTGCGGCGCGTTCTTCGGGGGCGATGGCGAAGCTTTCGAGCAAGCGCCGCTCGAATTCGGCCAGACGCTCGTGCAGTTGCGCCCAACGGGCCGGGTCGGCGATAGACGGGTCGTTCATTGGCTCGGACATGGGTGTCGTTGCTCCTGTAGCTGCTCGCACAAGCGCAGCAACTGCGCGCAGCTGATGCCGTCGCCGTGCGGCACCGGGGCTTCCCGGTCCTGGCTCTCGAGTAGTTGCCGGCACACCTGCAAGGCTTTATCACTGGCTTGCCCCTGGCCTTGTGCGAGTAGCAGGCGCGCCTGGAGGAAGTAGGCGAGGATGAACCCGGCATCCAGGTAGAGACACTTCTGCAGCCCGAGCAGCGCTGCCTGCTGGTCGCCGTTCTGCTGCGCCAGTTGCGCCAGCAGCCAATAAGCGGTGGCCGAAGCCGGATCCAACGACAAGGCGCGTTGCAGCCAATCCTGGGCTTCGTCGAAGTGTTGTTGGTCCGCCCAACTCCTGGCGAGCAGCAGACAGGCCTGGTGCTGCTGCGCATGATTCAAACCGGCGCAGGCCAGGTAGGCCAACAGGATATCGCGGGCGGCGGCGGAGCGGCCTTGGTTGAAAGCCTCCTGCGCCTGCTGCCAGAGCCCTTCGGCAATGCCCTTCGGCGCGACGATAGGCTTTTCTTCCTGCTCGGTGCGGTTGGGCGTGGCGGCAACCGGCTGCTTGGCCAGCCTGGCTTCTGGTGCAACCAAGGGCGTAGCCGAAGGCGCGCTGGATGCCGGCGGTACAGTCCGGTCGAGAGGCGCGCGCAGCAGTTCAACGCTTTTTTGAGGGGGCCGGTTTTGCAAGACGCCGCTGTACAGCGCGTAATTGCAGCCGGCCCAGCGTCCAGTGAGGCCGCTCTGGGTGGCGATGCCGGCCTCGACGGCGCTGAGCAGCAACAATCCTTCCGGGGCGAGGCTGGCAAGCAGCCGGCGTAATGCGGCGGTCGCACGACTCGCCGAGAAATACATCAGTACATTGCGACACAGGATCAGGTCGGCGCCGAGCATCGGGCAGGCAAGCGCGCCATCGGCCAGGTTGTATTGGATAAAACGAATGCGCCCGCTCCAGGCCGGCCGCACCCGCCACAGACGCCCCTCGGCTTGGAAGTGCTTGTTGCGGAACGGGTTTTCGTTGCGGCGAAAGGCGTTAGCGCCATACAGGCCCTGCTCGGCCTGGGCGAGAAACGCCGTATTGAGGTCGCTGGCGACGATTTCCAACGACCAGCTGCCGCGCTCCGCGCCGAGCAACTGATCGACGAGAAACAGCAGGCTGTAGGCTTCCTCGCCGGTGCAACAGCCCGCGCTCCATAAACGCAGGCTGCGCTGCCCCGCTTGCCTGCGGCGCGCCAACAGCGGCCCCAGGTGGTGACTGGCCAGCCAGTCGAGCGCCTCGGCATCGCGACGGAAGTAGGTTTCGCCGACGGTGAATGCCGGTATCAGGGTCTGTAACAGGGACCGGTCCCAGGTGGCGAAGGCCAGTTCGCGCAGCCAGAGGTCGAAATCGACCACCTCCTGCTCCACCGCCAGCAGGTGCAGACGACGCAATAGATCGGCGCTACGCGGGCCGGAAAAGTCCATGCCCAAGTGCCGCAGTACTTTGTTGTGGAGGGCAATCAGCAACTGCGGCGAACATGCGGGCTCAGTTCGGGTCATCGGCCGTGCCCTCGCCGTTCGCCAGCAACTCGCTCAATCGGGCTTCGTCGGCCTGGCTCAGCAGTTGTTCGACATCCTGGATCAACAACAGGCCATCGGCGCTACGCACCGCTCCGAGTAACAAGCTGGATGGCACCCGGGGATCGGTTGCCGGGGTGAAATCTTCGTATCCATAGCTGCTCACCGCCGCAACCCGCTGCACCGGTAGCAACAGATCGCGCTTGCTGCTGCGAAGCCAGATAAAGGGTTGCCAGAGGCCGAGGGCCGGCATGGCCCAACCGAAACGCCGGGCCAGATCCACCACCGGCAGCAGTTGCCCGCGCACGTTGACCAAGCCACAGATGGTCTCGGGGGCACCCGGCAAAGGCATGCTCTGCAATGCTGGCAACACTCGAACCACTTGTTCGAGGGCCACCGCCAAAGGTTGTTCGGCTAGCCAGAAAGGCAACACCTGGTATCTATCCATAGATGCGTCCCTGTCGCCGCACGCTATTGCTCTCCTTGAACCCTAGCTCAGGGGTGGCCGGCGTCCAGTGCTGCTTCGTAATAGAAGGCGTAACGCCGGATTACGGATTGGCATCGCTCTTGCCGGCAGGCTCCAGCGTATCCAGATTCCAGCGGCCACCCAGCGCGGTAATCAGTTGCACGCTGGCGGTCAGGCGGTTGCCGAGCAGGCTCAGGGCGGTGCGTTCGTTGTTCAGCGCGGTGGCCTGCACGTTGACCACGCTGTTGAAATCGACGGTGCCGGCGCGGTACTGGTTTTCGATCAGGCGTAGCGATTCGCGGGCGGACTCCAGCGCCTCCTGCTGCACCACCGCCTCGCGCTCGAACACCGCAAGCTGCACCAGGTAGTCCTCCACTTCGCGGAACCCATCGAGTACGGCCTGGCGGTATTGCGCCACGGTCTGGTCGTAGCTGGCTTCGACCCGTTCCAGCTCGGCGCGGCGGGCGCCGCCGTCGAACAGGCTCAGCGCCAGCGCCGGGCCCAGGGACCAGAAGCGGTTGGGCACGCTGATCAGATCGGCAAAGCTACTGTTGCGGTAGCCGCCGCTGGCTGAAATCGTCAGGTCCGGGTACCAGGCGGCTTCCGCCACGCCGATTTCTGCATTGGCGGCGGCCACTCGGCGTTCGGCGGCGGCGATGTCCGGCCGGCGTTGCAGTAGTTGCGAGGGCAATGCCAGGGGAATCGCCGGAAGCGCTGGTAGCACTTCGCGCGGGGCGATGCGCAGTGAGCCCGGCGCTGCTCCGGTCAGCACGGCTATGGCATGCTCCAGTTGCGCGCGCTGCCACTCCAGGTCGATGGCCTGGGCCTGGGTGCTTTTCAGTTGGGTCTGCGCCTGGGCCACGTCGGAGCGCGGCACTATGCCGGCGCGGTACTGGTTTTCGGTCAGTTTCAGTGCCCGCGCGTAGGCCGCCACCGTGGCGTCGAGCAGGCGTTTCTGCTCGTCCAGCACGCGCAGTTGCAGGTAGTTCTGCGCCAATTCGGACTGCAGGCTCAGGCGCGCGGCGGCCAGATCGGCGGCGCTGGCCGCCGCGCCGGCCCGGCTGGATTCCAGGCCGCGGCGCAGCTTGCCCCAGAGGTCCAGCTCCCAGGCGGCATTGAGGCCCAGCTCGTAGCTGTTGCCGGTCGCACTACTGCTACTCAGGGTGCTGCTGGAGCCCGAGCCCTGACTGGAGCGCGTCACCCCGCCGCTGCCGGACAGGCTCGGGTAGAAGCTCGCTCGCGCTCCGCGCACCAGGGCGCGGGCCTGGCGGTATTGCGCCTCGGCGGCGGCGAGGTTCTGGTTGTCGACATTGAGCTTGCCGATCAGCCCGTTCAGCTCGGCATCGCCATACAACTCCCACCAGGCGCCACGAGCCAGGGCATCGGCCGGCTGCGCCTGGGTCCAGCCCTCGGCGTGGCGGAACTCGGCGGGAATCTCCATGGCCGGGCGCTGGTAGTCGGGGCCCAATGTGCAGGCGCTGAGGCCGAGCATGGCGATGGCGAGGTACAGCGGACGCAGGGTCGAGGCATTCATAGCGGGGTTTCCAGGGCAGCATCGCTACGCACGCCGCGCCAGCGGTTGACGCGGTGGCGCAGGCGGTCGAAATACAGGTAAACCACCGGGGTGGTGTAAAGGGTCAACAACTGGCTGAGCAGCAGCCCGCCGACGATGGCGATGCCCAGCGGTTGGCGCATTTCCGCGCCTTCGGCGCTGGAGAGGATCAACGGCAGCGCGCCGAGAATCGCCGCCAGGGTGGTCATGATGATCGGCCGGAAGCGCAGCAGGCAGGCGCGGCGGATCGACTCCTCCGGGCTCAGTTGTTCCTGACGTTCCAGCTGCAGCGCCAGGTCGATCATCAGGATGGCGTTCTTCTTCACCACGCCGATCAACAGGAACAGGCCGAGCAGCGAGATCAGGCTGAATTCGCCGCCCACCAGCAGAATCGCCAGCAGCGCGCCGACGCCTGCCGAGGGCAAGGTGGAAAGGATCGTCAGCGGGTGGATATAGCTCTCGTAGAGCACGCCGAGCACGATATACACCACCAGCAACGCGGCGAAGATCATCAACGGCTGGCCCTGGGTAGCCTGCTGAAAAGCGCCGCCGGTGCCGCCGAGCATGCCCTGCACTTCAGTCGGCAGACCGACCCGCGCCACCGCCTGTTCGATGGCGGCGCTGGCCTGTTCCAGGCTCACATCCGGGGCCAGGGAAAAGCCGATATTCTCCGCGGCGAACTGGCCCTGGTGGTTGACCCGGTCCTCTTCCAGGCTGCGCTCCCAGCGGGCGAAGCTGGACAGCGGCACGCGCGCGCCGTCGGCGCCGATCAGCTGCACCTGATCCAGCACTTCCGGGCTTTGCGCGTAGCGCGGGTCGACCTCCATGACCACGCTGTACTGGTTGAGGCTGTCGTAGATGGTGGCGATCTGGCGTTGGCTGAAGGCATTGTTCAGCACCGAAGTGACCATCGCCATGTCCACGCCCAGACGCTTGGCGGTTTCGCGGTCGATCACCAGGCTGACCTGCTGGGCGCCCTCGCCTTCGTTGCTGTCGATATCGGTCAGCTCCGGCAACGCCGCCAGGGCGTCACGCACCTTCGGCAGCCAGACGCGCAGGTCTTCCAGGTCGCTGGCCAGCAGCACGTATTCATTTTCCGAGCTGCGGCCCTGGCGACCGCCGAATTGCAGGTCCTGGTCGGGCATCAGGAACATGCGCCCGCCCGGCACCTTGGGCACGCTATTGCGCAGCCGCTCGATGACGTCCAGGGCCGAGACGCCGCGCTCGCCGATGGGCTTGAGGCGCACGATCATAAAGGCGTTGTTGATCCCGCCGCTGCCGCCGATAAAGCCGGCCACGCTTTCCACCGCCGGGTCGGCGAGCACCGCACGACGGTAGATTTCCATCTTCGGCTGCATCACCTGGAACGACAGGCCGTCGTCGCCGCGGATAAAGCCGATCAACTGACCGGTGTCCTGCTGCGGCATAAAGGTCTTCGGCACCGCGACATACAGGTAGCCGTTGAGGCCGATGGTCGCCAAGAGGCCGAACAGCATCAGCCGCGAATGCCCCAGGGCCCATTCCAGGCTGCGTTGGTAGCCGTCCAGCACCCGCGTTTGCAAACGCGCGCCGAAGCGCTGCAGCGGCCCCGGCTCGCGTTGTTCCTCGGCCTTCAGCCAGCGTGCGCAGAGCATCGGCGTCAGGGTCAGCGACACCAGCAGCGAGATGACGATGGCCACCGCCAGGGTGATAGAGAACTCGTGGAACAGCCGCTCGGCAATACCGCCGACGAACAGGATGGAAACGAACACCGCGACCAGTGACAGGTTCATCGACAACAGGGTGAAACCCACCTCCCGCGAGCCTTTCAGCGCCGCCTGCAGCGGTTTCTCGCCGTTGTCGATATGCCGGGAGATGTTCTCCAGCACCACTATGGCGTCGTCGACCACCAGGCCGGTGGCGATGATCAGCGCCATCAGCGACAGGTTGTTCAGGGAGAAATCCCAGAGGTACATGACCGCGAAGGTGCCGACCAGCGACACCGGCACCGCCAGCGCCGGAATCAAGGCCGCACGCCAGCGACCGAGGAAGGCGTAGACCACCAGAATCACCAGGGCCACGGCGATCAACAGCGTGCGTTCGGCCTCGTGCAGAGTGGCGCGGATCACCGGCGAGCGGTCCATCGCCACCTCCAGCTTTACGCTGGCCGGGATCACCTCGCGCAGCGCCGGCAACTGCGCGCGGATATCGGCGATGGTCTCGATGATATTGGCCCCGGACTGGCGGTTGACCACCAGCAACACCGCTTCGTTGTCGTTATAGAAACCGCTGTTGTAGCGGTCCTCGACGCCATCGACGACGCTCGCCACATCGCCGAGGCGCACGCTGGCGCCGTTGTCCTGGCGAATGATCAGCGGCGCGTATTGCGCAGCGCGCTCCAGTTGGTCGTTGGCCTGCACCTGCCAGTGCTGATCGTCATTCTCCACCGCGCCCTTGGGCCGTTGGCCGGTGGCGTCGGCGATGGCCTGGCGCACATCATCGAGGGCGATGCCGTACTGATCGAGCAGGCGCGGTTGCAGCGATACCCGCACCGCCGGCAACGAACTGCCGCCGATCTGCACCTCGCCGACCCCGCTCACCTGGGACAGCTTCTGCGCCAGGATGGTCGAGGCAACGTCGTACAGCTGGCCCTTGTTCAGCACCTCGCTGGTCAGCGAAAGCACCATGATCGGCGCCTGGGACGGATTGACCTTGCGGTAGCTGGGCATCGTACGCATGCCGCTGGGCAGCAGCTTGCGCGCGGCATTGATCGCCGCCTGCACTTCGCGGGCGGCGGCGTCGATATCGCGGTCGATATCGAACAGCAGGATGATCCGCGTGTTGCCCTGGCTGCTGCGGCTGGTCATCTCGCTGATCCCGGCGATGGTGCCGAGGGAGCGCTCCAGCGGCGTCGCCACCGTCGACGCCATCACCTGCGGGCTGGCGCCGGGCAGGCTGGCCTGCACGGTGATCGCCGGGAAATCCATCTTCGGCAACGGCGCCACCGGCAACAGGCCGAAGCTGACGCCGCCGAGCAGCAGGATCGCCAGGCTCAGCAATAGCGTGGCGACCGGACGCAGGATAAAGGGCGCGGACAGATTCATAGGTGCGAGCCGCAAGCTTCAAGCTGCAAGCGAGAAGCAAAAGCCTGGCGGCGGTGCGCCTTTAACTTGTGGCTTGCAGCTTGAAGCTTGCCGCTCATACGACCACCCCCGCCGCGCTGCGCCCGCCAAGGCGCCGCGACAAGCGGTCGAAGTACAGGTAGATCACCGGCGTGGTGAACAGCGTCAGCACCTGGCTGACCAGCAAACCGCCGACCATCACCAGGCCCAGGGGCTGGCGCAGCTCGGCGCCGGAGCCGCTGGCGAGCATCAGCGGCACGGCGCCGAACAAGGCCGCCAGAGTGGTCATCAGGATCGGCCGGAAGCGCAGCAAAGCCGCCTGGTAGATCGCCGCCTCGGGCGCCATGCCCTGGTTGCGTTCGGCGTCGAGGGCGAAGTCGATCATCATGATCGCGTTCTTCTTGACGATGCCGATCAGCAGGATGATGCCGATGATGGCGATCAGGCCCAGGTCATTGCCGGTCAGCAGCAACGCCAGCAAGGCGCCGACACCCGCCGAGGGCAGCGTGGAGAGAATGGTGATCGGGTGGATAAAGCTCTCGTAGAGCACGCCGAGCACGATGTACATGGTGACGATGGCGGCGAGGATCAAGAGCAGCGTGCTCGACAGCGAGGCGCGGAACGCCTCGGCGGCGCCCTGGAATTTGCTCTGGATACCGCCCGGCAAGCCGATTTCTGCCTGCACCCGTTCGATCACCTCCACCGCCTCGCCCAGCGCCACACCGGGCGCCAGGTTGAACGACAGCGTGGCCGCCGGAAACTGGCCGATATGGTTGATCAGCAGGCGCGTGGCGCGCTGCTCGATACGCGCCAGCGACGACAACGGCACCTGCGAGCCGTCGGCGGTGGCCACGTGCACCTGGCGCAGCGCATCCGGGCCGAGGCGGTCGGCCGCCTGGGTTTCCAGCACCACGCGGTACTGACTGGCCTGGGTGAAGATGGTCGAGATTTGCCGCTGGCCGAAGGCGTCATAGAGCGCGTTGTCGATATCGGCGACGCTGACGCCGAGGCGCCCCGCCACGTCGCGGTCGATATCGAGGAAGACCTGCAAACCGCGGGTCTGCAAGTCGCTGGCGACATCGGTGAGCTGCGGCTGCTCGCGCAGGGCGTCCACCAGCTTCGGCGTCCAGGTTTCCAGCAGCTCGGTATCCGGCGACTCCAGGCTGAACTGGAACTGGGTGCGGCTGACCCGATCCTCGATGGTCAGATCCTGTACCGGTTGCAGGTACAGCTGGATACCCGGCAATGCGGCCAGTCGCGGGCGCAGGCGCTCGATCACTGCGCTGGCGGTGACCTCGCGCTCGCCATGCGGGACGAGGTTGATCAGCAGACGGCCGCTGTTGAGCGTCGGGTTGTCGCCGTCGACACCGATATAGGACGACAGGCTGGCCACCGCCGGATCACCCAGGATCACCTCGGCCAGGCGCTGCTGGCGCTCGCTCATGGCGCGGAACGAAACGGTCTGCGGCGCCTCGGAAATACCCTGGATCAGCCCGGTGTCCTGCACCGGAAAAAAGCCCTTGGGTACCGCCAGATACAGCAGCACGGTGAGGCCGAGGGTGGTCACGGCCGCCAGCAGGGTCAGCGCCTGATGGCGCAGCACCCACTGCAGACCCTGGCCGTAGCGTTTGATCATGCCGTCGATCACCGCGCCGGCCGCGCGGTAGAAACGCCCCTGCTCTTGGTCCTTTTCGGCCTTGAGCAGGCGCGCGCACATCATCGGCGTCAGGGTCAGCGAAATCACCAGGGAGATCAGGATCGCCACCGCCAGGGTGATGGCGAACTCACGGAACAGCCGCCCGACCACATCGGCCATAAACAGCAGCGGGATCAGCACTGCGATCAACGAGAAGGTCAGCGAGATCAGGGTGAAACCGATCTGCTTGGCGCCTTTGAGCGCGGCGTTCAGCGGCGTCTCGCCCTCCTCCAGATGGCGGGCGATGTTCTCCAGCATGACGATGGCGTCGTCGACCACGAAGCCGGTGGCGATGGTCAGCGCCATCAGCGTCAGGTTGTTGATCGAAAAGCCGGCCAGGTACATCACGCCGAAGGTGCCGATCAGCGACAGCGGCACGACGATCGACGGGATCACCGTGGCCGATAGCTTGCGCAGGAACAGGAAGGTCACCAACACCACCAGAGCCACCGCCAGCAACAGCTCGAACTGCACATCACGCACCGCCGCGCGGATGGTCTGGGTGCGGTCGGACAGTAGCGTCACCTCGACATTGGCCGGCAGGCCGGCGGTGATCTGCGGCAGCAATTGCTGGATGCGCTCGACCACCTCGATCACGTTGGCGCCGGGCTGGCGCTGGATATTCAGTAGCACTGCCTGCTGGCGGTTGGCCCAGGCGGCCAGGCGTTCGTTCTCCGCGCCGTCGACGATCTGCGCCACGTCCTTCAGGCGCAGCGCGGCGCCGTTCCGGTAGCTGACGATCAGCTCGCGGTATTCCTCGGCGGATTTGAGCTGGTCGTTGGCGTCGAGTTGCGACACCCGCGTCGGGCCGTCGAAGTTGCCTTTCGGCTGGTTGACGTTGGATTTGCCGATCAACGTGCGCACATCGGACAGGTTCAACCTATAAGCGGCCAGGGCCTCGGGATTGACCCGGATGCGCACGGCCGGACGCTGACCGCCGGCCAGGGTGACCAGGCCAACGCCGCTGATCTGCGCAATTTTCTGTGCCATGCGCGTGTCGATCAGGTCGTGCACCTGCGGTAGCGGCAAGGTTTCCGAGGTGATCGCCAGGGTCAGCACCGGGGTGTCGGCCGGGTTGACCTTGTTGTACACCGGCGGCGCCGGCAGGTCGTTGGGCAACAGATTGCTGGCACCGTTGATCGCCGCCTGCACTTCCTGTTCGGCGATATCCAGCTCCACCTCCAAGTTGAAGCGCAGGGTGATCACCGAGGCGCCGCCGGAGCTGGTCGAGGACATCTGCTTAAGCCCCGGCATCTGCCCCAACTGGCGCTCCAGCGGTGCGGTCACCGCGCTGGTCATCACCTCCGGGCTGGCGCCGGGGTACAGCGTAAGTACGCGAATGGTCGGGTAATCCACCTCGGGCAGCGCCGATACCGGCAGCAAGCGGTAGGCAATGATGCCGCTCAAGAAGATCGCCAGCATGATCAGCGTGGTGGCGACCGGCCGCAGGATAAAGGTGCGCGAGAGATTCATGCGTCGCGCTTCGGCCGCTTGCCGGCTTCAGGTTTGGCTACTGCCGGCTGATCGCCGATGACCTCGACCTTGGCGCCATCCTTGAGCCGATCAGTGCCTTCCAGCACCAGGCGGTCGCCGATCGCCACGCCACTTTCGATCAGGGTACGGTTGCCATCGCTGGGTCCGGCCTGCACCGGTGTCACCACCACCGTGGAATCGTCCTTGAGCAGGTAGACGAAGGTGCCCCGGGAGCCGTATTGCAGCGCCGCCGATGGAATCAGCGTGGCCTGTTCGCGGGTGCGCACGCGCAAACGCACGTTGACGAACTGGTTGGGGAACAGTGTTTCCTCGGCGTTCTCGAAACGCGCCTTGAGCTTGAGCGTGCCGGTGGCCAGGTCGATCTGGTTGTCCAGGCTTTGCAAGCTCCCTTCGGCCAGGCGCTGCTTTTCGCTGCGGTCCCAGGCCTCGACCACCAGCGCTTGCGGGTCTGCCTTACGCGCCTGCTGCACTTGCGGCAGCTCGCCTTCCGGCAAGGTGAAGCTGACCGAGATCGGCTGGGTCTGGGTGATGGTCACCAGCGGCGTGGTATCGCCAGCGCTGATCAGGTTGCCGACGTCCACCTGACGCAGACCGAGACGACCGTCGACGGGGGCGCGGATCTGGGTGAATTGCAGGTCGAGCTTGGCGTCGTTGACCACCGCTTGGTTGGCCTTGACGGTGCCGCGGTACTGGTTGACCAGGGCTTCCTGGGTGTCCAGGGTCTGCTTGGCGATGGAGTCTTCGGCGTACAGGCCGCGATAACGCTCGAGGTCGATTTCGGCGTTCTGCAATTGCGCGCGGTTCTGCTGCAAGGCGCCCTCGGCCTGCTGCAAGGCTACTTGGTAACGACGCGGGTCGATCACCGCCAACAGCTCGCCGGCCTTGACCCGTTGCCCTTCCTCGAACAGCACCTTGACCAACTCGCCATCGACGCGGCTGCGCACGTTCACCGTATTGAACGCCGTCACAGTGCCGAGCGCCTTCAGCTCGATGGCGAAATCGCCCTGCTCCACCGACGCCACCCGCACCGGTACCGGTCCGCCATCGCCCCAACGGCCACGGCCGCCTTGCGGCTGCTCCTGTGGCTGTGGCCAGAACCACCAGGCCAGCGCTATAGCGATAAGCAGCAGGGCGAAACCGATCTGCCACTGACGGCGCGTGCTTTGCGGTGAACGGGACGTTGCGGGAATCTCGGACATGGTGCGTATCGCTTCCTTGGGAAGCGTGAACGATAAGCAGTGGCGGCCATGAAGCAAAGCCTCTTTACCGGCTATTTACCTTCCACTTACGTTGCTAAGCCCCTGAGCCACCGATAAAAACCGGCGATCGGTCAGGGCTGCCCCGGTGTGTTGCCGGGTATTGCCGGCGCAAGCGGTAAAACCCGTCGGAGGGCCGGGCGGCGCTCCTCTTTAGCCGCGAACGCTTGCACAGTCAGGTTGGGTTAGCCCGTAGGTCGGGTTAGCGGCAATTGGCATGGCCTCTGTCACACCTCGATTCACACTGCCACGTAACCCGACAACTGTCTTCGCAGTTCTGCCATGGCGGGTTACGCCGCACCTATATCGACGGTTTGCCTGAATACCTTGCAGGCGGGTAACCCCCCCAACAGGGTTGCACAGTTCGTAGACACTATGGCGGGTTAGCGGCAAACAAAAGGGCCATATTTAAGACGCACTGCAAGCCGCCGCGTAACCCGACAACGGTATTCGCGGTGTGCCGTGATGGGTTACGCCGTACATGAATAGATGACAGCCCTATGCCCTGCTGGCGGCTAACCTGCGCGGCCCGCCCCATCCATGGATCCATGAATCGCGCACAAAAAAACGGCCTACCGAAGTAGACCGTTTTTTGAACGCCAGCGTTACTTGAGCACTGCCAAGGCGGCTTCGTAGTTGGGCTCGCTGCCGATTTCCGCAACCAGCTCGCTGTGCAGCACCTTGTCGTTCTCGTCCAGCACCACTACGGCGCGGGCGGCGATACCGGCCAGCGGGCCGCTAGCGATGGCTACACCATAATCCTTGAGGAAGTCGGCACCGCGCATGGTCGACAGGTTGATCACGTTCTCCAGGCCTTCGGCACCGCAGAAACGCGCCTGGGCGAACGGCAGGTCGGCGGAAATGCACAGTACCTGGGTGTTGGCCAGCTTGCTCGCCTCGGCGTTGAATTTGCGAACCGAAGTGGCGCAGGTCGGGGTATCGACGCTCGGGAAGATATTCAGCACCTTACGCTTGCCCGCCAGGCTGCTGAGGCTGACGTCGGCCAGGCCGGCGCCGACCAGGGTGAAAGCTGGCGCCTGCTGACCGGCTTGCGGCAACTGGCCAGCGACTTCGACCGGGGAACCTTTGAGGGTGACTTGTGCCATGTGCTTAGATCCTTTCTACGAATTGAATGCGGTGAACAAGTAAGGGCGCAGACTCGCTATTTGGCAAGCCCGCGCCGCCGGCCATACTACCTGACCTGTGGGTCAGACTGCATGGCGCGTCCATAGGGCACATCGTTTTTCGCGAAATGATTGCGGGTCAGCTTGATCACGACAGGGCTGAGCAACAACAGCGACACCAGGTTGGGAATGGCCATCAAACCGTTTAGCGTATCGGCCACCAGCCAGGCGAAATCCAGTTGGGCAACGGCGCCGAACGGCACGGCCAGCACCCAGAGAATACGGAACGGCAGAATCGCCTTGGTGCCGACCATGAATTCCCAGCACTTCTCGCCGAAATAGCTCCAGCCGAGGATGGTGGTAAAGGCGAAGACCACCAGGGCGATGGTCAGGATATAGCCGCCCACGCCTGGCATCGCCGCTTCGAACGCTGCCGCCGACAATGCCGCACCGCTGAGGCCACCAGTCCAGACGCCGGACGTGATGATCGCCAAACCGGTCAGGCTGCAGATGACGATGGTGTCGATAAAGGTACCGAGCATGCCGATCATCCCCGAACGCACGGAGCTGTTGGTGGTGCCCGCCGCTTGCGCGATACCGGCGGTGCCCAAGCCCGCTTCGTTGGAGAAAATGCCGCGCGCCACACCGAAGCGGATCGCCGCCATCACCGCCGCACCGGCGAAACCGCCAGTGGCGGCGATCGGGGTGAAGGCGTAGGTGAAGATCATTTCGAAGGCTGCGGGAATCTGCGCCGCATTGACCACCAGCACGACGATGGCGGCGACGATGTAGGCCACGCACATGAACGGCACCAGGGTCGCGGCGACCTTGCCGATACGCTTGATGCCGCCGAGGATCACCAAGCCGACGAAGATCATGGTGACCAGGCCGGTCGCCCACAGCGGCACGTTGAAGGTGGTTTCGAGTGCCGCGGCCATGCTGTTGACCTGCACCATATTGCCGATACCGAAACCGGCCAGACCGCCGAAAATCGCGAAGGCGGTGCCGAGCCACAGCCACTTCTTGCCCAGGCCGTTCTTGATCGCATACATCGGCCCGCCGACATGCTCGCCGTTGTCGTCCTTCTCGCGGTAATGCACCGCCAGCACCACTTCGCAGTACTTGGTGGCCATGCCCACCAACGCGGTGCACCACATCCAGAACAGCGCGCCGGGGCCGCCGAGGAAAATCGCCGTGGCCACACCGGCGATATTGCCGGTACCCACGGTGGCCGCCAGGCAGGTCATCAGCGCCTGGAACGGGCTGATCTCGCCGCTTTCGGCATCGTCTTTCTTACGTCCCTGCCACATCAGGCTAAAGCCGGCGCCAATTTTGGCGAGCGGCATGAACTTCAAACGCAACATCAAGAACAAGCCGGTGCCGAGGATCAGCACCAACATGGGCGGGCCCCAGACGAGGCCATTGAGACTGTTCACCAAGGTATTAAGGGTTTCCATGTGCCTTCCTTATTTTTGTAATGACGCGAGGTTAGATACCCATCGTTTGCTCCGACTGCCGGGTAGGCGAACTGTTTATCCCGCGCATCGGTATGCGCGGACAACTGCAGTGAGTCGGGCAAAACCCGAGCGCCGCATAAGGGCTACTCGGGTACCAGGGGACGTCAGTATATGAAGAGTTACACAGGGAAATTGTTCGTTTAAACCGAATCAACCAGGCTGATTACTTGAAAAAAACGCTTAAAACCAATTGAAATTTAACGCTTATTACAAAAACGCAGCATATTTGCCATTCAAGTTCACATTAGTGCGGTTTTCATCAGAAATCGCGGCGGTAAAACAGGTCCAGGGAACTGGCCAAGCCGCTGGCGGCCTCGAGATAGAGCCGTTTGGTCAGCTCATAACGTAACGCGATGGTGTTCGCCGGTTCGAATACCCCGACCCCGTAACGCAGACTCAGCCGCTCGGATAGCTCGCCGCTGGCCACCACGCTGGTGGTCACGCCGCTGCCTTCGGTGTCCAACTGGAAATTTTCGATGCCCAAGGCGCCGGCTACCGTATTGGTCAAGGGTTTGCTGCCGGCCAGACCCATGGCCAAGGCCGCTTGAGCCAGTAGATTGCTGTCACCGGCGCTTTGCCCCAGCGGGCGACCGAGCACCAGGTAGGACAAGGCTTGTTCCTGGCTCATCGACGGTTCGGAAAACACCTCTGTTTTCGGCTGCTCGGCATTGCCGGTCAGGCGCAAGCCCACGGTTACGTCGTCGACCTTGCGGATCGCCTCGATATCGAGGAACGGTTGATCGATCGGGCCGGTGAACAGCAAACGCGCCCGACGGAAGGTCAAGCGTTGGCCATAGGCGCGAAAGCGGCCGTTTTCCAGGCGTAATACGCCGCGGGCGTCGAGGTCGTCGCCGATATGAATGCGTCCGGCCAGATCGGCGCTCAGGCCAAAGCCTTTGAACATCAGACGGTCCTCGCCGACTATGACCTCGATATCCATGGCGATCGCCAAGGGTTGCCGCTCGGCCTCCTCCCGCCCGACGATTTGCGCGTCCGGGGATACCTTGACGGTCGACGGCGGCAACTCGCGAATGGCGATACTGCCGCGCGGGATCGCCACTTGGCCGCTTATCGCCAACTTCTGCTCGGCAAGCGTCACGCGCAGGTCCGGCGCCACTTCGATATCGGCATAGGGCTCGATATTGACCGGCAAGCGGCTACCGGTGACGTGCAGTTCGCCGTGCGGTTCGTCGCCCCAGGCCAACCCTCCCTCGAGCCGACCCTGGCCGCCTTCGCCACTGCGCCAACTGCCCTCCAGTTGCAGGCTTGCGCCGGCGATCCGCGCTTCGAGCTCGAGATCGTCGACCCGGGTCGGCAACTGGGTGCCGGCAATTTCGCCCTCGCTCAAGCGCACCAGACCCTCGACGCGTGGTGCGGTCAGGCTGCCACCGAGGCTGCCGTCGCCATTCAGTTGTCCGCCCAAACGCTCGACCAGCGGCAGGAACGGTCGCGCCAAGGCCAGTTGCAAGCCCTGCAAACGAAAGGTGCCGGACAACGGTTTATCCGCTGGACGCGGGTCGATTTGCGCGCGTAACGCCAGACTGCCGATTTTCGGCCCACTGAGGTCAAGGGCGGCATCGATGGTTTGCGGTTGCAATTGCGCGCTCAGGCTCAGCTCGTCGTAGGCGAAATCCAGCCATTGCTGCTGTTCGCGAATGAGCCAGGCGCCGCTGCCGGCGTCCACGCGTATTTCGCCGCGTGGCCCGGCAGCCGTCAGATCGAGCCGCAGCTGGGCATCCAACTGGCCTTGCCAGGCGAAATCCTCGGGAAACCAGGGGCTCAGGCTGTCGAGTGGAAAGTTCGCCAAGCGGTAGCGCAATTGCGGCTCGGGCAGCAGGCGCTGGTCTTCGGCGCACAGGCTGGCCGCGCCCGAGCGCCAACAGTGTGCCCCCAGTTCGAGCCGACCGTCGGCTTCGCGCAGCAAGGGCGCCGGCTCCTGTAGTTGCCAAGCCTGGCCGTCGAACCGCACCTCGGCGCTGCTCAAACGCCCACGCCAGACCTCGTCTTGCAATCGGCCGGCGGCGGCCAGGCTGGCGGCCAAGGCGGGGCCGTCGAGGCTCAGGCGCAGTTGCTGCCGTTGCAGATCGCCCTGCCCGCTCAGGGTCAACTGGCCCAAAGGGGGGTCGCCGACGGCGAGTCCCTGAACCATCGCCTCGATCTGCGCGTATTGCGCATCGCTCAGGCTGGCATCCACTCGCAGGCCTTGTGCGCGCGTGTCGGCGAAGGCCAGGTCCTGGCCTTGCAGCGCCAATTGTCCCGCCGGCGCTTGAAGCGTGCCGCGTAAGCCGAGTTCGCCGGTCAAGCGGCCGCTCAGCCCCGGCCATAATTGACTCAGCCTCGGTATATCCAGGCGCAATTGGCCGCTCAGGTCCGCGGTGCTGGCAAATTCGCCCTCGATGCGGTTATCGCCCAGGCGCAACGCCAGCTCGTCCAGCGTCCATTGCTCGCCAGCGCCTTGTACCTGTGCTTGCAGCAGCGCCGGGTGACCGCGCAGGTCGCCGGCGATATCCACTGTGGCACTCAGCGATAGCCGACCGTTATCCAGTTGGCCCTGGCTGCTTATCGGCCCAGCGAGTGTGCCGGGTAATTCAGCCAGCCAATACGCGGGATTGAAGTTTGCCAAGTCGAGCTGTGCATCCCAACGGATGCCGTCGGCGAAGCCCAGGCTCAGACGCCCATCGGCCTGGCCCTGTCCCGCGCGCAGTTGGAAATCGGGCAGGTACAGCTGTTGCAGATCGCCACTGAGCGGGCTGCTGAAACTGAAGGCGCCGGCCGGGCCGTCCAGTTCGGCGACGATATTGCCCAGGTAGTTGCCATCGTCGTAGCTCAGGTCGGCGGTCAGGTGGCGCAGCTGCACCGGAGGTTCTTGTTCGAGCGGATACAAGCGTTGCCAGGGAAAATCCTGCCAGAGCAAATGGCTGTCCGCACTGAGCCCGCCGTGCCAATTCAACTCGCCGCTGAGCTGTACATATTGCTCTTCGTCCGTGCTCAGCTTCAGCGCGTCGATTCGCGCGCCCTCGGCATCCGCCACGCCCAGCAAGGTCAGGGCCACCGCGCCGCCCTCGCCGGGCAGCTCGGCGTTACCGCTCAGTCGATAGCCGCTGGCCAGATCGCCCGAGGCATCGAGGCGTAGGTCGTTCAGGCGCAGGGTGTCGGGCAGCTGGGCGCTGGGCTTGAAATCGTCCAGGCGCAACTGGGCGCGGGCGGGAAGGTTTTCCAACAACGGCTGTACCTCGGCGACCAACTGCCCGTCGAGATAGCCGCTGCTATCCGCGGTCAACAGCACGCTTTGCCCGACATTGCCGTCGATCTGCACGGCCACCTGCCAGGGTTGGCCCTGCGGCGCGGGCAGCTGCAGCGTGCCGGCCAGATCCAGCGGCCAGTTGCCCTGGGCTTGCAGGTTGCCGTGCAGATCAAGGCTCAGATCCGCGCGCTGCACATGCAGATTGTCGATCCGCAAGCCGTCGACCGTCCATTGAGCGTCCAGTTGCAGGTCTTGCAGTTGCTCGGTGCCATCTATTCGCAGGCTGCCGATACGCACCTGGTCCAGTTGCAGGGCCAACGGCAGGTCGATATTCGGCAACGTGAACGCGCTGTCGCCGGCCGGCTCGCTGGGCGCAAGGCTGACGGCGATGCGTTCGGCCTGTAGGCGCTCGACGCACAGCGTCAGGCGCAGCAGGCACGCCGGCGACCAGTCGACGCTGGGATCCTCGACCGTTACCTGGCTCTCGCCTTGTTGCCAGAGCAGCCGGTCCGCGCGCCAGTAACCGCCCAGACGACCGTCGAACCGCTGCACCTGCAATCCCGGCACTTGCCTCAGCAGCCAACGGCTACCGCTTTGACTACCGAGCAGCAGCGCAACGCCGGTCGCCAGCACCAGGATCAGAGCCAGCAGGCTGAGCGAGGCAACTTTCAGCGCCTGCCTCACAGCTCGGGGCCCATCGAGAAGTGCAGGCGCACGCCGCCCTCGCCGTCCAGCGGATGGGCCAGATCCAGACGCAGCGGGCCGACCGGCGAAACCCAGCGCACCCCGACGCCCACGGCACTTTTCACCGAGGGCGCACTCAGGGAGTCGAAGGCGTTGCCCTGATCGTAGAAGGTCGCCACGCGCCAGCGCTCGACGAAGCTGTATTGGTATTCCACGCTGGCTGCGAACAGGTATTGCCCGCCGATCTTGTCGCCCTGGCCATTGTCCGGCGACAAGCTCTGGTAGTCGTAACCGCGTACGCTTTGATCGCCGCCGGCGAAGAAGCGCAACGACGGCGGCACGGCGTTGAAACCATTGGATTCGGTGCCGCCGAACTGCACCCGGCCGAGCAAACGATGGCGGCGGCCGAGGGTCGTCAGGCCCTTGAGCGACACATTGCCGTGGACCACATCGGCATCGGATAACAGGCCCTCCTTGGCGACCGCCAGATCGAACTGCAGGCGGTAGCCATGATTCGGGTCGATCGGATTGTCGCTGCGCAGATAGGAGTAGCTGACGCCCGGCATCAGCAGGGTGCTAAGGCCGGTATCGTCGCCCAGAACGTACTCCTCGTGTTGCCATTTCAGCGACAGGATGCGCAACCAACCGTTATCCAGTTGGGAATGCCATTCCGGCCCGACTTTCAACAGCTTGCTGCGGCTATCGGTGTCGGCGATATCTTCGGCTTGATAACCGCCGACGAAGCGCCATTTATCGGTCAAGGGCGGGTCGCCGGGGATGTCGTACCACAGCCCGATATTCTGCTGCGGCGCGGAAAGTTCCATCTCCGCCCCATAGCTGTGGCCCTGCGGGTTGGCCCAGTGGCGGGTCCAACTGGCCCGCCCGCGCGGTCCGACATCGGTGGCGTAACCCAGGCCGAAGGCGACGCTGCGCGGCTCGCGGGTCTGCAAGCGCACGGCGACGGGAACCCGCTCCCCTTCGGCGGCGAGCGGATCGGCATCGACCCTCACCGATTCGAAATAACCGCTGGAACGCAAAGCCTGATGCAGTTCGACTATCGACTCGGCATCGTAAGGGGCACCCTGCTCGAAGGGCACCATGCGCTGGAGCAAGGATTCGTCGAGGGGCGTATCCCCGCTGAACGTCACCTCGCCCATGCGATAACGCGGGCCGCTGACATAGACCAACTCGATATCGGCGATCCCGCCTTGGGGGTCGATGCGCAGCTCTTGGCGGGTGAAGCGCCCGTCGAAAAAGCCGTAGCGCGAGGCCTGATTCTGGATATGCCGTTTGGCCGACTCGTAACGGCCGTGGTTGAGTACATCGCCTACCTGCATACGCACATCGGCGGGCAGGCGAAACGCTGGCAATTGCTGCGCCGTCCCCTCGATACGCACCTCGACTTCGCGCAGGCGCACGGGCTCGCCGGGAACGATATCGAGGATCAGGCTGGGTGGGGGGCCGGTGGCGACTTCGCTGCCGATCTGCGGCTGGTAATAACCCAGCGCCTGCAAGGCTGTCGCGGCCTGGGCCTCGGCGGTGCGGCGAAAGCGCTGCAGGTCGTCGACGTCCTTTTCATCCAGACTGCCGATATAGCCTTCGACGTTCTCCCTGACAGCCGCGTTATCCGGCTGCACGCGCACCTGCAAACGCGCTTCCGCAACAACAGAGGCGCTGAACAATAAAAGCGCGAGAGCCGCGCACAGTGGGCTAAGCACAGTCATGCCCGGATGCTAACACGAGCCAAGTACCGGGCTAGAGCCAATGGCGCAGTACAGCCCGATCCTTTATTACAGGTTTTTACGCGTTATTCAGGCGCTGGCTTTAAGCACCGGCTGCGGGTTGGGATGGAAGAACACATGCTCGATGATCGGTCCAACCGCCACTTCGCCGAGTTCTTCATAGCCCTGCCGCTTGTAGAAATCCAGGTAGCGCGCGTTGCCGGTATCCAGCACCACACCTTGCGAGCTGGCGTCTTCAGCGCACCAGTTATGCAGCGCTTCGAGCAGTCGCTC
>CBIHQF010000005.1:0-21115 GCA_966211665.1 uncultured Pseudomonas sp.
CCTGCGCGCCATTTGCAGATAGGCCACCCCCACCCCGGCCACCGACCAATAGACCACGGGAATCACGGTAATGCTGCTGACGGTGAAAATGGTCAGCAGTATCCCGGCCAGCGTTGCAAACAATGCGCGTCCGAGCAGGCGTTGCTCACCGTCCTTGTCGGGGAACGTTCGCATGGCCTTGCGGATGCCGAGCAGCACAGTGGCGAAGAAACCGACGAAAAGCGCCAGGCCGATCAGGCCGACTTCCAGGGCCACGGCGATATAGGTGTTGACGATATCGATGATGCCCTGGCCTTGAATCATGGATTGCATTTCAGGCGTGCTGCGGTAATCGACGGAACCCAGCCAGGGGTTGCGCTGGATGACGATCAGGGCGTTTTCGATCAGGCGCTCGCGGTAGGTGATGTTGTGTTTTTCCACGCTGCCGATAAATGGCAGCAGATCCAGCACCTTCTCCCCACCGGGAATGACCGCCAGCAGCGGCAGCGCGAGCACGGCGGCGAGCGCCAGCAGCATCAGGCGCTTGGCGGCGCTGCGGCCGGTGGCGATAAACACCGCGATTATGGCGGCGGCGCCGACCCAGGGGCCGCGCGAGAGCGGTACGAACAGGCCCGCGGCGAGCAAGAGCGCGCCCAGCCGGCGTTGCATTCGGCTGCGCACGCTGCTCTGCAAAAACAGGTAGAAACCGATGGCCACGCTGATCACATAACCCAGGGCGATGGCCTGGCCGGTGGTGGCGATAGCGCGCAACGAGCCGCTACGACCCAGGTAGCTGGACATCCCCCAGTGCAGATTTAGGGCATCGATCAGGGCGTTATACAGCAGCCAATGGCGGGCAAACTCGAAGATGCCGATCAACGCCAGAACCATCGCGGCAAGGGCGAAACCCAACAAGGCATCCTTGAAATCGGCGACTTCCTTTAATAGGCGGCTGGCCACGTAGTAGGGCAAAAATACGTCGATAAACAGGTAGAGCGTTTGGCGCAAGGTGTCGGTCAGCGTGGTTTCGCGCAGGTACAGCAGAGCGCTCAACACCAGGTAGGCGAGCAACAGTCGATCTGCCCAGATGCGCCCGAACGGCAGGCTGTCGGCACGTTTGCGCAGGGCGAAGAAAGTCGGCAGCAACACGCACAATGCCAGTAGGCGAATATGGTCGAGCGCGAAGAAATAGTTGATCAGGCCAAAACCGGGAATCTGCACCGGAACCGGCGGAATCAGAAACAGCAGGAAGAAAAATAACGCCAGGGGGTTGCGCTCGCGACGCCGTGCCAGGCTCAGGACGATTGCCGCAATACCCGCGTACACCCAGAAACTGTGCGAGACAAAGGCCGCTAGCGTCAGGGCGAGCCATAGATTGCGCCGGCGAGTGAAATCGTTGGGCAAAATCAGGTCGGCAGCCGGGCGGCGCGCAAAGGCAAAAACGATAGTGGCGAGAACCAGTATGACGATCAGCGCGCGAAGGTGTTCTGGCATGGGCTACGGGAACATATTGATGGGTGGGCGGCTGGCTCGCCTACGCTTGCAACGGCCTGCTAGGTAGGATGTCTAATTGCGCGAGTTATGGTAACGTGCTGGCCCCCTGAAATCATGGATCGATGTTATGCCTTCCGGTGATTTATCGCCATCGTCGAGCCTTGGTAGGCGTGCGAGATCCGCTGGGGCATGGAATTTGGGGGCGCTGGTCGCGTCCCAAGGGATTCGACTGGGCGGCAACCTTATCATGGCCCGCCTGCTGGTGCCGGAAATGTTCGGCGTCATGGTTATCGCCACCACCGTTGCGGTGGTTCTCGCCTTATTGTCCGATATGGGCTTGCGGCAGAACATCATTCAGAGCAAGCGCGGCGACGATCCGGCGTTTCTCAATACCGCCTGGACGGTGCAGATCCTGCGCGGTTTTATCCTCTTCGCCTTGTCGCTGCTGGTCGCCGGTTTTGCCTGGTTTGCCCAGGCCATAAACCTCTCGCCTGCGGGCTCCACGTATGCGGCGCCCGAGCTGCCGCTGGTGCTAGCCGTTACCGGCTTTACCGCTGTCATCAACGGCTTCCAGTCGACCAAGCTGGCCTTGGCCTTTCGTTCCTTCCAGCAGAACAAGGTGGTGCTCATCGAGCTTGCCGCGCAGATTATCGGCCTGCTGGTGATGCTCGGCATCGGCTACTTCACCGGGTCGATCTGGTCGCTGGTGGCCGCTGGTTTGGTGGCAGCCTTGGTCGGTACGGTGCTTGGCCATCTCTGGTTGCAAGGCCCGGATAACCGGCTGCAATGGGATGGCCCGGCGCTCAAAGAACTGATCGCCTTCGGTCGCTGGGTGCTGCTGTCGTCGGCAGTGGGTGTGCTGGCCATCCATGGTGATCGCATCTGGTTCGGTGGCAGCATCTCGGCTGCCGAACTGGGCGTTTATTCCATTGCCGTACTGATGCTGGGTGCCATCGAAGTTGGGGTGCACCGATTGGCCGCGGCAGTGGCGCTACCGGCCTTGAGTGAGGTGGCAAGAACTGGCGATGCGGCGCGTTTGCGCGCGCTGTATTACCGCTTCCGGCTGCTGATTGATCTAGCCTTGCTGTTCGCTTGCGGCCTGCTATTGACCCTTAGCCCGCTAATTATCGGCTGGCTATACGATGCGCGTTATGCCGGTGCCGGCAGCATGCTGGCGATTCTGTCGCTGTCTTTTTTCACCTTGCGCTTCACCTTGGCGCACCAGGCTTGGCTTGCCGTGGGTTTAACCAAATACCTGGCGGTGGATAACAGCATCCGCTTTGTCTCGTTATGGACGTTGCTGCCATTGCTGCTGGCGCTGGGTGGTGCAAATTATGCGGTCTGGGGCGTTGCTCTGCATGCATTACCTACATTGATCTTGGTTGTCTATGTCAATCGGCGCCTAGGTTTGTTTAATGTGTGGCGTGAATTGGTTGTATTGCCGATGTTGGGAGTGGGGGCTTTGTTCGGTGAGTTGTTGATGATGCTGGTCGAATATATTTGACTTCTGTACTTTTAGGTGTTGGTACGGTGCAGTCGTTCATGGGTTTGTGATGGTTGACTAAGTCAAATTTAATTTGGCGGCTTGGTACATAAATACACATGGAGCTTTGTTTTATGAGCGTGGTTGATAATAAAAAAACTGGCATTGGCCGCAGAGGTTTTCTTCGAGCATTAGCTCTATTGGGGGTGGGGGCAGCGACATGGGGACTCCACAAGATTATTGTTTTGCCTGAAGATAAGAATTCGGAGTTTGTAGTTGTGAATGGTTGGGTGTTGCCGGCTCAATATTTTCGGCAGACCCTAGAATGATTAGAGATTACCAGTCGCAGAAAGAACTCCACGAACTTTACGACGTCTGCATTATCGGTGGTGGGCCTGCCGGTATTGCGCTGGCGTTACGTTTGGCCGGTTATGGTCGGCGTGTGGTACTTGTCGAAGGGGGCGGTCATGAATACTCGCCGCGTTCGCAAGCGCTTTATCAATGCGCCTCTTCGGGCCTCAATGCTTATGTTGATGCGACGCGTCTACGTTTCCTTGGCGGAACCTCAAACCATTGGACCGGCCGTTGCCGGCCGTTCGAAGCTTCTGATTTTTCCATGCCGCCCCCTGGAGATTTACCCGGCTGGCCAATAGCATTTTCCGAGATTGAGCATTACCTGCCGGAAGCCATGGGTATTTTGGATCTGCCATTGGCATCTGATTTTAAGGCTATCAATGCAGATCTACCTGGCGGTGATTTTGAGGCTGATCGTTTCTTGCTCAGTCCCCCGACACGATTTGCACAAAAATACGACCAAGCGCTGCGTGATACCGAAGGGCTGGATGTCTTCATTAATTGCAACTGTGTCGACCTGGAGTTTGATAGCGGGACTGGAAGGATAGTGGCTGTAGTAGTGTCTGATTACGACCTGCGACGAGAAAAGCTCAAGGCAAGGCACTACATCCTGGCTACGGGGGCGATCGAGAATGCGAGGCAGCTGCTGAATAGCGAGTCTTTGCTAGCTGCTGGAATTATCAGTCAGACCGGTATTGCTGGCAGTTGCTTTATGGAACACCTGAATATTGATATTGGAACTTTTATTCTGGCGGATGCGCTGGACGCGTCACGTCGTCAGTACTTTACCTCTGATACTTTTGTAAGAAAGCATCAAGTAGGCAAAGGAAATATGACTTTTTCGTTGCTTGCTCAGGTTAAGTCATATGGCCGAACAGCAGCGATAAAAGATTTTTTTAAGAATATGGCATGCGAAATAGGAGTTGCGGATAAACTTGATTTTGTTGCCAAGTTTAATTGTCCAGGAGATGGAGTAATTAGCACGTTGATTGAGCAGTTTCCCAGTCAGAAAAGCCGCATCTCGTTACTTGATGAGCGCGATGGACTAGGAATGCGCAAAGCAAATTTGCACTGGGAATTGAGCCCCGAAGACAGAGAAACTATTAAAACTCTCGGTCTTGAAGTAGCGAAGCGTTTTGCTGAGGCGGGTCTTGGCTTTGTCAAGCTGCATGAGAATATCTATGACAGTGCATTACCGTTGGCAGTTGGTCCCCATGCTCATCATATGGGGACTACGCGGATGGCGGAAGTTGCTGAGTATGGGGTGGTCGACAAAAACTGCAAGGTATTTGGTGTCGATAATCTGTATGTGGCTGGGAGCAGTATCTTTGCTACAGGAGGTGCCTGTAATCCTACTATGCCTATTCTGCAACTTGCCCTGAGACTGGCTGATCATCTTGATGAGAATATGAAAATCCAGGCGCGGAGGGGTGTCTGAATAGAACCAATATATAGTGGCGGTATGTTGGTTGTTGCACGGCAATGGTTCGGCAGTTATTTGATGGTGCCAGGCTTGGTTTTTAAATTTTGTTGCGTGATCGGTATATCTGGCCATGGGTGATGATTTCGTGGCTGTCGATTTTTTGTAAATTTGCGCGAGCGCATCCAGCGCATAGAGACGTGTGAAAGGAACATCTGTTCATGAAGCTGTTGGTTGTCATCGTCAATTACCGCACGCCAAGCTTGGCATTGGCCTGTTTGCGCTCGTTGGAAAAGATTGTCCATGCGGGGCTGGATGTCAGTGCGGTGGTGATCGATAACTGCTCGGGCGACGACTCGGCCGATATCCTTCAGCAAGGTCTGGCGCAGATGGATCTGCAAGTGCCGGCGACTTTTATGCAGTCCGCGCGCAATGGCGGTTTTGCCTACGGCAATAACGAAGTATTGCGCCAATGCTTCTTGCCGCTGGCTGACGCCGCCGATGTGGTCTGGCTATTGAATCCCGATACCTATTTGAAGGAGGGAAGCATTCGGCCGCTGCTGGAGTTTATGCAGGCGAACCCGCAGGTCGGCATAGTCGGCTCCAGGGTGGAGGACGAAGACGGCACTGTGCGCCGTAGCGCGTTCAGGAAGCCGAGCATTTTTTCCGAAGTGGATTCGGCACTGGCCTTCGGCCCAATTTCGCGACTGCTGCAGCGCTTTCAGGTGGCGCCAGCGCCCAGTTCGGTTGCTGTGCCGGTGGACTGGGTCAGCGGCGCCAGCCTGTTTATCAGGGCCGAGGTGGTGCGGCGCGTCGGCCTTATGGACGAAAACTACTTTATGTATTTCGAAGAGACCGACTACTGCTTGGCCGCCCAGGCCCAGGGCTACCAGGTTTGGTACTGGCCGGACTTCAGCGTGGTGCATTTGGTTGGCCAGGCATCCGGGGTGACGGGCACTGCCCGCATGCTCAAGCGCAGGCCCAAGTATTGGTTCGATTCCAGGGCGTATTTTTTCCGTAAGAATTTTGGCGGCGGTTACTTGCATATGGCGAACCTGGCGTGGCTGTTGTGCTATCCCCTCGGCCGGCTATGGCAGTGGTTAAGGCGCAAACCCTGTGAGGACCCGCCCCGCCTATGGTGGGACTTTTTTCGCTACTACTACCTATGAGGCGGGGCGATATGACCGAGTCATCCAGCGTTCGCCCCGAGTCCGATGTTCTGCTCGGCACGCGCAATTGCAATCCGTCCGGGATTGGTTTTCTGGCGCTGATCAAGGAGGATTTCATCACCCATGAGCGCGACTTTTTCAGCCAGGGGTTTTGGGCAATCGCAGTTCATCGATTTGGTAACTGGCGGATGGGCATCCGTAACCGCTTGCTGCGTATGCCGTTCTCGTTGCTCTACAAGGTGTTGGAAAAGTCGGTTGAATGGCTCTGCGGCATCAGCCTCAAGTACACGGTGGTGGTTGGCCGGCGTGTGCGCATCTGGCACCACGGCGGCATGGTATTGGGCGCCCTCTCGATTGGCGACGATGTGCATATCCGCCAGAACACCACCTTCGGCGTCAAACGCCGGGGTGACCCACGTTGGCTCAAGCCCGTGATCGGCAGCCGCTGCGATATCGGCGCCGGAGCGGTAATAGTGGGGGCTATCGAAGTCGGCGACGACAGCGTTGTCGGCGCGAATGTGGTGCTGGCGCAATCCGTGCCTGCGAACTCCGTGGTGCTGGCGGTTAAACCGCAGATAACCGTGAAAAGCCGGTAATGCCAGTAGACATCGTCCGCGAATATTTCAGCAGTGGTGCTGGCGTCAAGCCATGCGCAAAAGCAAGGACATACTTATGAATCACCCGCTGGATTACTTCGAGCGAATTTTCATCATCAATCTGCCTGCGCGAACGGATAGGCGCAGCGAAATGGCCGCACAGCTGAAAGCCATAGGGCTGAGCCTGGCGCAGGCCAACGTCGAGCTTTTTCCCGCGGTACGTCCAGATGCGCCCGAGGGCTTTCCCAGTATCGGCGCCAGAGGCTGTTTCCTGAGCCATCTGGGTGTGCTGCGTAGCGCCCAGCGTCTGGGCTTGCAACGCGTGGCGATCTTCGAGGACGACTTGGATTTCGCCGCAGATTTCAATGCGCGTATTGGGTCAATTGTTGAACGGCTTGAAAGCACCAATTGGTCAATGTTCTATGGCGGCTACCACATGGCGCAGGTTTCCTGCGGTCCGGCCCATGGAGGGTTGGTGGAAAGCCGGCCGGATGAGCTGATTGGAACGACCCATTTCGTGGTTTTTCAGGGCGAGGCGATCTCGGCGGCAGTGCACTACCTGGAAAAAATCCTGGATCGGCCTGCGGGAGATCCCGAAGGCGGTCCTATGCACGTCGATGGCGCTTACAACTGGTTCAGGCGCGCGAACCCACAGTTCAAAACCGTATTGGCCACGCCAGAACTTGGCTTCCAACGGGCATCACGAACCGACATCCATGATCTGCGTTGGTATGACACTACGCCGCTTGTGCGTGACGGTGTGGCCTGTCTACGGCTGGTCAAAAACGCGTTGGTGCGGCGCTGAGTGAAGGCCATGACTACGGGAATCGGTGTGGTTGTTATCGGTCGTAATGAGGGCGCGCGGCTTGAACGCTGCCTGACTTCATTGTTAGGCACGGCGGATAAGGTGGTGTATGTCGACTCCGGTTCCACCGATGGTTCGGTGCGAATGGCGCGGGAACTTGGCGTCGAGGTGGTCGAGCTGGATATGACCATGCCGTTCACCGCGGCGCGTGCCCGCAACGAAGGTTTTCATCGCTTGCAGCAGCTGCAGCCGGCGATTGCCTATGTGCAGTTCGTCGATGGCGATTGCGAGGTGGTCGTCGGTTGGTTGGCGAAGGCGCAAGCGTTTTTACATGAGCATCCCGCGGTTGCCGTGGTTTGCGGGCGGCGCCGGGAGCGTTTTCCCCAGCACTCGGTTTACAACTTGCTCTGCGATCTCGAATGGGACACCCCGGTCGGCGAGGCGAAAGCCTGCGGCGGCGATGCGCTGATGCGCGTTGAGGCGTTCGCCGCGGTGGCTGGGTTTCGCCCGGAGCTGATCGCCGGGGAGGAACCGGAACTCTGCGTGCGGCTGCGTGCGGCAGGCTGGAAAGTCTGGCGCTTGGCTGAGGAAATGACCCTGCACGATGCGGCCATGACACGTTTCGGCCAGTGGTGGCAGCGCAGCCTGCGCGCCGGCCATGCCTTTGCCGAGGGCGCCTTTTTGCATGGCGCGGCGCCGGAGCGGCATTGGCTGCGCGAGTCGCGGCGTGCCTGGTTGTGGGGCTTAGGCATCCCGCTCGCCATGGTTCTTGCCGCTTCGGTTTTTGGCTGGCTGGCATTGTTTCTGCTGCTGATCTATCCGCTGCAAATCGTTCGCCTGGCCGTGCGCAGCGCTAGATCGCCGCGCGAAAACTGGTTGCAGGCGTTGTTTCTGGTGTTGGGCAAGTTCCCCGAGATGCTCGGGCAGGTCAAATTCCTGTGGCGTCGGTTCGGTGCCGGCAAGTCGATATTGATCGAGTATAAATAGGTGGAAAGAGTGTCTGTGCCATCGGCCGAAATTCCCGATATGTCGCGCGAGCACAAGGCGCGTTTTGCCTGGGCGCCCTCGCGGGCATTGCTGGCGAGCATCCGCGCCTACCAGCGGCATCGCGCTTCGCGTAACCCACTGGCGCCGCTGTTGAAGAAGTGGGCGGTACTGCGCCATGGCTTCTGGAGTGTGATCACCGGAGCGGATATTCCGCTCAATACAAAGATAGCCGGAGGGCTGTTGCTGCCGCATGCCAACGGCGTGGTGATTCACTCCGATGCCAACATCGGCCCCAATTGCCTGATCTTCCAGCAGGTGACCATAGGCACCCGTGGCCCAGGCGGCGCGCCGCAGATAGGCGGCCATGTCGATATCGGCGCCGGCGCCAAAATCCTCGGGCCGGTAAAGATCGGCAACCATGTGCTGATTGGTGCCAATGCCGTGGTGCTGATCGATGTGCCGGATAATTGCATGGCGGTAGGAATCCCCGCTGTTGTTAAACCTCGACCCTGTCAGGACGACTGAATCAATGCGTATCGCCTATTTCATCAATCAATACCCCAAGGTCAGCCACAGCTTTATCCGTCGGGAGATTCTGGCGTTGGAGCGCAATGGCTTCGAGGTACAGCGCATCGCTTTGCGCGGCTGGGATGATGGGCTAGTGGACGACGAGGATCTGCGCGAGCGCGAGCGCACGCGCTATGTGTTGCAGGATGGCTTGAGGGGCCTGCTGCTGCCGGTTTTTCAGGTGCTGCGTGAGCAGCCACGGCGGTTATTTTCGGCACTCTTGCTGGCGTTGCGCATGGGCCGGCGCGCCGACCGCGCCTGGCCTTACCATCTGGTCTATCTGGCCGAAGCCTGCCGCTTGTTGCCCTGGTTGCGCGAGTTCGGCGCGCAGCATGTGCATGCGCATTTCGGCACCAATTCCGCCGAGGTGGTGATGCTCGCCCAGGCGCTTGGCGGGCCGAGCTACAGCTTTACCGTGCATGGCCCGGAAGAGTTCGATAAGCCGCAATTCATTCACCTGGGCGAAAAGGTACGCCGCTCGGCCTTCGTCGTGGCGATCAGCTCCTATGGGCGCAGCCAACTGTTCCGTTGGGTCGACCACGCCCATTGGCCCAAGGTGAAGGTGGTGCATTGCGGGCTGGAGCAGGCATTTCACGATGTGCCGCCAGTCGCCATGCCGGCGGCGCCGCGCTTGGTCTGCGTGGGGCGCCTGTGCGAGCAGAAGGGCCAGCTGTTATTGATGCAAGCCGCCAGCCTGCTGGCTGAGCAAGGCCAGGCATTCGAGATCGTCCTGGCAGGCGATGGCGAGATGCGCGCGGAGATCGAGACCTTGATCGAGCGCTATGGCTTGCAGGGGCGGGTGCGCATTACCGGTTGGATCAGCAGCGAGCAGGTGCGCGCGGAAATCCTCGCGGCGCGCGCCCTGGTGCTGCCGAGTTTTGCCGAGGGCCTGCCGGTGGTGATCATGGAGGCGATGGCCTTGCGCCGGCCGGTGCTGACCACCTATGTGGCGGGTATTCCGGAGCTGGTGCGCCAGGGTGAGAACGGCTGGTTGTTTCCCGCCGGGGCGGTTGAGGAGTTGGCCGCGGCGCTGGCGGACTGCCTGGCGCAGCCGCCGGAAGTTCTGCAGCGCATGGGCGAGGCGGCCTATGGCCGCGTGCTGGAGCGCCACGATATCGATACCGAGGCGGCCAAATTGGCTGAACTGTTCAGGGCGCAAGCATGATCGATCTAGTGAGTTGGCTGCTGAGCGCACTGCTGCTCCTTCTCCTGCTGCCGGTGCTGGTGTTGTTCGTGCAAGTCGCGCTGGCCTGCCTGCCGGCACGTGCCCACCCCCCGTTGCCGGGTGTGCGCCCGCGTGTGGCGGTACTGGTGCCGGCGCACAACGAGTCGACGGGTATAGTTGCGACGCTGGAGGCGCTGCGGGCGCAATTGCAGGCGGGCGATCGCCTGCTGGTGGTCGCGGACAACTGCTCCGATGACACGGCAACGCTGGCCCGAGCGGCCGGCGCCGAGGTGATCGAACGCAGCGATAGCCAGCAGCGCGGCAAGGGCTATGCCCTGGACTTTGGCGTGCGGCATCTGGAGAGTGATGCCCCTGAAGTTCTGATCATCGTCGATGCCGATTGCCAGGTGGGCGAGGGCGCTATCGAGCGTTTGGCTATCCGCTGTATCCAGTCCGGGCGACCGACTCAGGCGCTGTACCTGATGCATGCGCCGTCGGGTTCCGGTTTAAAGGTGCGCATCGCCGAATTCGCCTGGTGCGTGAAGAACCTGCTGCGTCCGACCGGCTGGGTGCGACTCGGCTGGCCTTGTCAGCTGATGGGCTCGGGCATGGCCTTTGTCTGGCGCGATCTGGCGCTGATCGACCTGGCCAGCGGCCACATAGTCGAAGACTTGAAGATGGGCTTGGACTTCTGCCGCAACGGCAAGCCACCGCTGTTCTGCCCCGACGCCAAAGTCAGCAGTTATTTTCCGCGCAGCGAGGAGGGCTTGAGCAGCCAGCGCACGCGCTGGGAGCATGGTCACCTCGGCGTGATCCTCAGCGACGCGCCCAAGTTGCTCGTCGAGTCGCTTGGTCGGCGCAACTGGAAGCTGTTGGGCATGACCCTCGATCTGCTGGTTCCGCCGCTGGCGTTATTGACCCTGGTGGTGGTTGCGGCATTCGTCCTGGCCTGGCTGCTGTTTGGCCTCAGTGGGCTGCCGGCGCCGGCAGCGATTGCAACGGTCGGGGTGGTGATGCTGGGTATCAGCATCCTGCTGGCGTGGGCTCGTTGCGGCCGCGAGATTATTTCCTTCGTGTCTCTGCTGTATGCGCCTTTCTACGCTGCGAAAAAAATTCCCCTGTACCTGGGCTTTCTACTCAAGCGCCAGGTCGATTGGGTTCGTTCGAAACGGGATGATCACTGATGCATGCTTTGTCTTGGCAGCAACGCTGGCGCGCGCTTGTCGACAAACTCCGGGTGGTCGGTGACCTCGATGATGAGCAACGCTTGATTGAGTCTTTGTCGAAGCCCAATTCCGCGACAGTCCTGGGCTTCGTCAATGCCCATGCAATGAACCTGTCCGCGGGCGATGCGGACTACTGCCAGGCTTTGGCGGCGGCCAATGTGCTGCTGCGCGATGGCTCCGGCATGGCCATCTTGTTCCGCCGTCGTGGACTGGCGCCGGGACTAAATATGAACGGCACCGACTTTATTCCCAAGCTACTCGAGGCTTACCGGGGCAGGCGCGTCGCGTTCTGGGGCACCCAGGAGCCGTTTCTGGCCAATGCGGTATGCCACAGCGAAGCGCGTTTCGGGGTGCAGGTGGTGTCTTCCCAGCATGGTTTCGCCGAGCTGGAGACCTACATCTTGCTTGCCCGGCAACTGCGGCCAGAGCTGATAGTGCTGGGCATGGGCATGCCCAAGCAGGAACAGCTGGCCGCCAGGATCGCCGCCAGCGGCCAGCCCTGTTTGCTGGTATGCGGCGGGGCGATACTGGACTTTCTCGGCGGCAAGGTCAGCCGCGCGCCCAACTGGGTGCGCCGGCTCGGTTGCGAGTGGCTGTTCAGGCTGATGCTCGAGCCCAGACGTTTGTTCCAGCGCTATGTGGTGGGTAATCCGCTGTTTCTGTTGCGCACGCTTATCTGGCGCGATTCCCCTTAGCTCTTTCAGCGAGCCTTGACCGGTAGGCCGCTGCGCGACCTGACACGGCTTAGGTCAGGTGAAGGCGCAGCGGTTTGGCGGTTTACGCTATCGCTGGGCCTTTGCGCGCAGGATGTCCCTGGAGGGACTTCCACGGCATGCGCAAGTACATCGCGCGATATGGGTGCGATCGATCGTCGCCCATTACCTACTACACGAGCGCAGGCAGGTCGAGGGTTGCGCAGCAGTCGAGAATGGAGCGGCGTTGGGTGTCGGCGTAAAGATCGAGCTCGTTCAGTACCGAAGCCCCCAGTGCCGAGTGGAAGTCGGCCTGGTTGGAGGTGATGGCGTAATGGGCTTGGGTGTTGTCTCCGAGGTTGGATTGGAAGATTCCCGCGGCGCTCACCGGCAGGAAGTCTTCGTAAACCAGCGGTTCGAAGTGAACGTGGCCGGCATCGATCAGTTCGTCCAACGTCGATGACCGGACAAGGTCGTTGCGTGCCGCAATGCCCTTCTCGGTGACGAAGTAGCGGAAGTAGGCGAGGTTCTGCTTGCGCATGTCCTCGTAGCTGTCCGGGAACTCAGCGAAGTTCCTTTCCAGCAGTTCGGTGTAGCGCTCGGCGTTGTGTTCGCTCGGGAATTCGTTCAATTCCGCCCGGGTGGCGCTCAGCAACTGGTCGTATAACGCCCGGCCCTTGGGCGTCAGGGCGGCGCCGCGTTGCTCTATCTCGCCGAAGCGGGCGGTGTGGCTGCCTGGCGCATCGTGCGGGCCGGCAAAGGCGACTTTTTCCTGTAGGGCCTTGAAGCTGGTCTGGCGCAAAAGGATCGGGCATCGACGCCGCGGCGGACCTTCCACGACAGCCTTAGGGGGAATGCCGTATTTGGGCATATCGGCCTGGATCTGGTCGATATCCAGCGTTCGCGGGGTCAGGTGGTTGATATGCGGGCCTTTGAAGGCGACCACGTCGGCGATGAGCCGATGCTGATCGCTCAATTGCGTGTACACCTGCGCGGTCACCGTGGCCTGGGTGTGCCAGCGGAAGGTCTCCAGGGCCTGCTCGACGAACTCATGGGCGTCGGCTTCGTTCAGTCCCCCTTCGGCTTCGAATTTCGCGATCAGCTCCAGCGCGCGGGCGGTGAAGATATTGCGCTTCCCGAGGATCGAAGCCGCCAGCTCGCGCAGCTCGAGGTCATCGATCAGTTCGAGGCGCAGTAGCGAGGTGAAGACGCGGAACGGGCTGACCTGCAGCGCATTTTCATGCACCGCGCGGAATGCGGTCGAATGCACGGGCACACCGGCTGGGCTGAGGTCGTAGTAGCCCACCGGCTGCATCCCCATCACGGCAAACAGGCGGCGAATGGTCGAGAGCTCTTCGGCCGTACCCACGCGTATGGCGCCATGCCGCTCCATCGAGAGACGGCCGATTTCGCCGGTCCAGCGCAATTGCGCTGCAACTTCAGGGGCCTCTTTCAGCACCTTCTCGTTGGTCCGCGTGACGAGATCCAGCAGCGTGCCATAGAGAGGGACTTCCGATTTGTACATGTCGGACATTGCGCTCGAGAAAAGCGCGCGAATTTCGTCCGGACTGACGAACCCCTGGTTGTTCATGATGAACGGATCTCCTGCACGCATGAGTTCAAGCGGATGGGCCGAGCGCTAGGCACGGCGGCATGCTCAGGATTCTGCTCAGCTTCGAACCGGCTTACAAACGACATCTTCTCAGTACTTCATTCTCAAAAGGAATGAAGCTCGACCCATGCTGCGATGTCTTGTAGGAGGCCGCGCCCGTTCCCGACGGGCTTGCGGTATTTCCCACATCCATGTGGGGCGCGCGCCCTCGCGGCGAATTCAGCCCGAAGGGCTGCTCGCTCATCGCTTGATGGATACAGCGAAAAGTTCGCCCCGAGGTCGGGCCTCCTACAGGCCGCAGGCAATTCGCGCCTGGCGATACAACACGTAGCTCAAGCGAAATCAGCCTCCGGGCCGGCTTCAGTGGCTGGGTGAGTCGAGCGGTCAGCGGATACCTGCCAAGCATTCTTCGAAGATATCCAAGCCTTGCTCGAAAAGTTCGGGCTCGATGGTCAGCGGCGCCAGGAGCCGGATGATATGCCGGCTCTTGCCGCTCGGCATCAGCAGCAATCCCTTGCTCCGGGCGGTTTCCAGCAGCTCGGCGAGTTGCCGGGTGCCGGGCTTGCCGTCCGCCGTCTTCAGTTCGATGCCGCGCATGGCGCCGGTGCCGGTAATTCGGCCCAGGCAGGGGGAGATCGCCTGCTGACGCCAGCGCTCGTAGCGGCGCAGAATCGCTTGTTCCTGCGCCTCGCCCCAGGACGCCAAGTTGCTGTCCGTCATCGCTTGCAGGCTGGCGAGGGCGGCGGCGCAGGCCAGGGGGTTGCCCGAATAGGTACCGCCAAGCCCGCCCTTCGGCAGGGCGTTGACCAGGGCCTCGCGACCGACCACCGCACCCAGCGGCAGACCGCCGGCGATGCTTTTTCCCAGGAGCAAAAGGTCCGGCTCGATGCCCAGGCGTTGGAAGGCGAACCGCTGACCGGTGCGGCCAAGGCCCGACTGGATTTCGTCCGCAATCAGCAGGATGCCATTGGCATCGCAAAAGCTGCGCAGACCTCGAGCGAACGACGAATCCATGGCCAGGAAACCGCCTTCGCCTTGCACCGGTTCGAAGATGCAACAGGCCACTTCATTGATATCGATCTCGACGCTGAAAAGGCGCTCGATCGCTGCGAAGGCTTCGTCCGCGGTCACGCCGGTATCCGGGCTGGGGTAGGGGATGTGGTACACCGGGCCTGGCAGCGTGCCCAGCCGTTGCTTGTAGGGCGCGACCTTGCCGTTCAGGTTGAGCGTCGCCTGGGTGCGGCCGTGAAAAGCGCCATCGAAGGCGATCACCGCGCTACGACCGGTGGCGGCCCGGACCATCTTCAGGGCGTTCTCCGCGGCTTCCGCGCCACTGTTGGTCAGCATGCCCGCCAGCGGGTAGCTGAGCGGGATAAAGGCTGCCAATGCGCTCATTAGCTGGAGGTAGCCTTCATGGGGCACGGCATTGAACGCCGAGTGGGTGAGTTTCTGCGCTTGCTCGGTAATGGCCGCGACCACTGCGGGGTGGCAGTGGCCCAGGTTGAGGACGCCGATGCCGCCGACGAAGTCGATGTACTGCTTACCTTCAGTGTCCCAGACCAGAGCGTTGCGCCCATGGGTCAGGGTGATCGGGTGGACGATCGAAAGCGAGGAGCTGATGGGCGACTGGGTCATACCTGAACCGCCTTGCCGGCTGCGTTGAACATCCTCTTAAACAAGGCAAAGACACGAAATGGCATCGCGGTGTTCCTCTTCGAACAGGGATTTCTCTCTATCAAAGCGAGGAATATCGCGCCGTCACAAGCGAAAAAAACTTACTCGGTCATTCCTAATATTCAGGACCCGTCTCGGCGGCGAAGTTTTCTCCTTTGGCCTTTTCGAGGATCCAGTCGACGAAGCTTCTGACCTTCGGAATATCCAGGGTCTGCTCCGCATGGGCCATGAAATGGGAGCCCTGGCTTTTCTTGTAGTGCGCCCAGGGGATGACCAGTTTGCCCTCGGCGAGTTCGTCCTCGACCAGGAAGCGTGGCACCAGGGCGACTCCGCAGCCGGCTTGGGCCGCGCTGATGCACATGTAAAAGGTATCGAAGCGGGGGCCATGGTAGCTGTGGTCCGTGTTGATCCCTTGCTCGTCGAACCACTCGTGCCAGGCTTCTGGCCGCGAAGTGCATTGCAGAAGCACCAGGTCGGCCAGTTCGCCCGCGCTGGCAAAGGGCTTGCCGGCGAGCAACCCCGGCGCGCAGACGGCAACCACATCCTCGCCGAACAGCTCGATACAGGTAGCGCCGGGCCAGGTTCCCTGGCCGTAGAAGAAGGCGATATCTGCTTTGTCCTGCACCAGGTCGAAGGGCTCCAGCTCGTTCCTGATATCGAGGTGGATGTTGGGGTAGCGCTTGGAGAATCCTTTGAGGTTCGGGATCAGCCAGCGCGCCCCGAAGGTGGGTTGCGTAGCCACCCTCAGGACTTCGGTTTCGCCGCCGTAGGACAGGATATAGCGGCTGGAGATATCCACCTGGGTGAGGATCTTGTTGACCTCCGCCTGGTACAGCTCGCCCGCCGGGGTCAGCTGCAAACGGCGACGTACCCGATGGAACAGCAGATGCTGGAGCATATCCTCAAGCTGAGCGACCTGCTTGCTCACCGCGCTCTGGGTCAAGTGCAGCTCTTCCGCCGCGCGGGTGAAGCTCATGTGCCGGGCGGCCGATTCGAAGCATTGCAGGGCGGCGATGGTGGGCAGCAATCGTTTGGACATGGCGAGCTCGGCTGGGCTTGAGAGCTTTCATTCTCCAAGGGAATGATGTGGTGCGTAAAGGTCGTTTGTCCGTCGAGGGCATTCGGATTAATACTGATTCGGTTCATGAACTCAGGAGAAAGACATGGTTGACGAGCTGCTCAAAAGCCTTGGTGTAAGTGCTAGTGCATACCAAGGGGGCAACCATAGCGTTCATACCCCGATCGACGGCAGCCAGATCGCTTCGGTCACCCTGGAGAGCCCGGCCGCGGTGCCCGGCAAGGTCGAAGCGGCCCATCAGGCCTACCTGGCGTGGCGCGATGTGCCCGCCCCCCGTCGCGGCGAGCTGGTTCGCCTGTATGGCGAGGTGCTGCGCAAGCACAAGGCCCAACTTGGCGAGCTGGTCTCCATCGAGGCCGGCAAGATCACCCAGGAAGGCTTGGGCGAAGTGCAGGAAATGATCGACATCTGCGACTTCGCCGTCGGCTTGTCGCGCCAACTCTACGGCCTGACCATCGCCTCCGAGCGCCCCGGCCACCACATGCGTGAAAGCTGGCATCCGCTGGGTGTGGTGGGGGTGATCAGCGCGTTCAATTTCCCTGTCGCGGTATGGGCCTGGAACACCGCCCTGGCCCTGGTCTGCGGCAATGCCGTGATCTGGAAACCGTCCGAGAAAACCCCGCTGACCGCCCTGGCTTGCCAGGCGCTTTTCGAGGTGGCCTTGAAGCAATTCGGCGATGCCCCGAATGGCCTGAGCCAGCTGATCATCGGTGATCGCGAGGCGGGCGAGGCTCTGGTCGAGAATCCGCGCGTGCCGCTGATCAGTGCCACTGGTAGCACCCGCATGGGCCGCGAAGTCGCGCCTCGCGTCGCTGCCCGTTTCGCTCGCAGCATTCTCGAGCTGGGCGGCAACAACGCGATGATTCTGACGCCCAGTGCCGATCTCGATCTGGCCGTGCGCGGCATCCTGTTCAGCGCCGTCGGCACGGCGGGCCAGCGTTGCACCAGCCTGCGCCGCCTGATCGTGCATCGCTCGGTGAAGGACGAAGTGGTTGCCCGGGTCAAGGCGGCCTACGCCAAGGTGCGGATCGGCGACCCGCGCAAGGACAACCTGATCGGCCCGCTGATGGACAAGCAGGCATTCCTGTCGATGCAGGATGCGCTGGTAAAAGCGCGCGACGAAGGCGGTACGGTATTCGGTGGCGAACGCCAGTTGCAGGAGCAGTACCCGAATGCGTACTACGTCGCTCCGGCAATCGTCGAGATGCCCGGCCAGACCGAGGTCGTACGTCACGAGACCTTCGCGCCTATCCTCTATGTGCTCGCCTACGATGACTTCGAGCAAGCGCTACGGCTGAACAACGAAGTTCCGCAAGGCCTGTCGTCCTGCATCTTCACCACCGATGTGCGCGAGGCCGAGCGCTTCCAAAGCGCTTCCGGCAGCGACTGCGGCATCGCCAACGTCAATATCGGCACCAGTGGCGCCGAGATCGGCGGCGCGTTCGGTGGCGAGAAGGAAACCGGCGGCGGCCGCGAGTCCGGCTCGGATTCCTGGAAGGCCTATATGCGCCGCCAGACCAACACCATCAACTACTCCCGTGAACTCCCCCTGGCGCAGGGCATCGTGTTCGATTGATCGCGTGCTGCGCCGTGCCGGGTATTGATACCCGGCATGGCGCTTTTCAGGGAGAGAGCCATCGCGCCGTGCCGGAAACACCAGCAAGCCCAGCTGTTCGAAGAGGTAGGTTTCATGAGTGCTTTTCGTCAAGAGTGCCTCTGGGAGAGAGTGACGCCCACGCAGGTCGAGTCCGCTGCCCTGGCCGGTCAGGTCAAGTTCGACGTCTGCGTCATCGGTGGCGGCATCACTGGCCTTTGCGCTGCCCTGCATCTCTTGGAGCAGGGCAAGAGGGTGTGCGTGCTCGAGGCGTATCGGGTCGGTCATGGCGGCTCCGGACGTAACGTCGGCCTGGTCAATGCCGGCACCTGGATCAAGCCCGATGAGGTCGAGTCGACGCTGGGCGAGCAACACGGCAAACGTCTGAACGAGGTGCTGGGGCAGGCGCCGGCCGAGGTGTTCGCACTCATCCAGCGCTACGGCATCGACTGCCAGGCGCGTAACGACGGCACCCTGCACATGGCGCACAACGCGGCGGGCCTGTCTGACCTCGAATCCCGCGAAGAACAGTGGCGCAGACGCGGGGCGGACGTCGAGCTGCTGACCGGCGCAGTCTGTGAGGCGTATTGCGGAACCAGCAGAATCAGTGCGGCGCTGCTCGATCGCCGTGCGGGCACGATCAACCCGATGGGCTACACGATAGGGCTGGCATTGGCGATCATCCGGCTGGGCGGGGTCATCTACCAGCACTCGCCGGTGCAAGCGCTCAATCGCCAAGCCGATGCTTGGCTGGTGCGCACCGAGCAAGGAGAGGTTGCCGCGGAGAGGGTGGTCATTTCGACCGGTGCATACACCGAGGGTCAGTGGACCGAACTGCGGCGCACTTACTTCCGCGGTCACTACTATCAGGTCGCCTCCGTGCCCTTGGCAGGCCCGGTAGCGGACAAAATTCTCCAGCACGGCCAAGGCTCCTGGGATACCAGAACCGTACTGAGCAGCATTCGCCGCGACGCCGAGGGTCGGCTCGTGCTCGGCAGCCTCGGCAAGGCGAGCAACAAGCCGGATTGGTTCATCCGCGGCTGGGCGGATCGCATCCAGCGCCACTATTTTCCCGTGCTCGGCAAAGTCGAGTGGGAGCTGCATTGGACCGGTTGTATCGATTTCACTCCGGATCATCTGATGCGCATCTTCGAACCCGCGCCGGGCATCGTTGCGGTCACCGGCTATAACGGCCGCGGCAATACCACGGGAACCGTGATCGGGCGGGCGTTTGCCGAGTTCTTGCTGAAAGACGATCCGGACAGACTACCCATCCCGTTTGCGCGGATGAGGGCCTTGCATACGGCGGGTTTGAGAAGTTGTGCCTATGAAGTGGGCTTTTCTCTCTATCATGCGGGGCAGTGCTTGAGGGTCGTTCTGTAGCCTGATCCCCATCCCGAAAACATACACATAACCCGCGATTTCGAGATGGGGCAGGTGGAATCATGCTGGCCAGCAGCGCTGGCTGACCAGAACAGCTGTTGCGTGTTTATACGCCTTTCGGCGACATCCGCTTAACGCAAATCGGGCGCGTACGCATTGTTCTTGTACGCCTGGCAGAAGCTCGCCTCATCGCCAGCGAATGTGGGATCCAGCTTGACCAATGCCGGACGTATCGCGTTCCACACATTGTTGTGCCCTTCGTTGGTCCAATCGTCCCTGACGACCATCACCAGATCGAGGCCGGGGTGGATGACCACCTTCTGCCCACCGACACCCGCCGCCCATTTTGTGCCCACATCGTACTGCTGGCTACAGGTGGCGTTGCCGCCGTTGCAGTGCTTCGCTTCGTAGAACGGGCGATGGGGATATTCGTTCCAGAGCGAAACCGGCGCGCATTCGGTGTCGTTACTGCCGGACGAGTATGTCCAGTTCTTGCGGGCGTTCATCATGAAGAGGTAGCCATAACCGGTATTGGTATCCGGAAAGGCGGGATGTCCCATCCGGTAGACGTACTCCTCGCTGAGGATACGCTTGCCATCCCACATGCCTTTGCGCAGCACCAGCAACCCTAGACGAGCCATGTCCCGCACGTTGCTGAACATACTGTAGGCCGTCGTAAGGCCAGCCCAACTGGTGTTGTGCATACCGATCTTCTCGAACAGCTGCGTCCTGGCAAGTTTCGCCATGTTTCTAACGCCCGGGAAGGCTTTCGGTTCCTCCGCCAGCGCGCGCCTGACGATCGGGATCAGCTTGTCGATTTCGCGCCAGCCGAAGGCATCGTAGTACCAGTTGCCTTTCTCCCCCCACGACAGATCGCGTTTGGTGGATGTCATCGCCAGGATGTGCGCAACCTTTGCGTCGGGATTGATGCTGTGCAACTCCCACCAGTACAGATAGTCGGTGACCGGCGATTCGTCGGAGAGTCGGGTCTTGGTGGTGGCGATGCCAACGGTCAGGCTAGCCGCAAGCTTGGTGATCGACGCGACATGATAGACGCCGGTCGTATTGCGGTATTCGTGACACAACTTCCCGTATCGCACGACCGCATAGGGGTTGTTACCCATTTTTTTGTCGGCTTCCTTGAGCAACTCCGGGTCCAGGCCGCATTCGCTGGCGACCCTCGTCGGGGCGACAGGCACCCATTCCTTCAGGCCTGGGTCTGATGCATGCGCCAGGCCGGAGCAGTAAATGAAAGCCGTCCCGATAGCGGCTGCTAAGAATCCCTTTTTCATGTATCCACCCTCAATATTTCTCTTGTAAGTATTAGGTTTTCGATGCCGTGCAATCCTCTGCTCTTCTAATACGATTCCCGCCAGGCAGGGATTCCCACTGAGCGTCTATTTTCGCGGCGTACGCTCCTGCTTTTCGTCTCTTCTGCAAGCGGGACTGGCCGGATGTAGTCGAGTTCTGGAACCACTCGTCGGCAGCGCTTGAAGCCGGGCAAAGCGAAGCGCGTTGGAGCTTACGCACAGGCGTAGCGACCATCGAGGCGGGTCAGTGCTCGTCTTGAGTCGATGTCGATGAGTTCGGACGATTCCGGTAAGCGCACCAGAGCCGGGACGGCCCGCTGAGGCACCTGCGTGGCTTTGATCGAACCTTCCTTTGCCATAGGTCAGGAGCGTTCGCGCGGCATCACGCGGCTTGCTGGCGATGGTCGATGTCACGGCGGGATAGGCGCCGGAGGGGCGTGACGCACGCGCCAGGGGAGACGCGCGCGGTATTTATTGTCAGGGAACGACCCCTAGACTGTGTGGACAGGAATTGATTCCGACGGAAG
>CBIHQF010000006.1:0-20638 GCA_966211665.1 uncultured Pseudomonas sp.
CTGGGAGAAGACCTCCCATGCGCTGCTGGTCGGCGCCATCCTGCACGTGCTGTATGCCGGTGAGGACAAAACCTTACGTGGCGTCGCCAACTTCCTGAGCGACCCGCAATGCCCTTTCGAGGTGACGCTGCACCGGATGATGACGACGCGGCACTTGGGTGACGAGACCCACCCAGTGGTGGCATCTGCTGCCCGTGAAGTGCTCAACAAGAGCGAGAACGAACGCTCGGGTGTGTTGAGCACCGCCATGTCGTTCCTTGGACTGTACCGCGATCCTACGGTGGCCCAGGTAACCTCACGCTGCGACTGGCGCATTGCCGATCTGATTGCTGCCGAACACCCGGTTTCGCTGTACCTGGTGGTGCCTCCTTCAGACATCAGCCGCACCAAGCCTCTGATCCGCCTGATCCTCAACCAGATTGGTCGACGCCTCACCGAATCGCTCGACGGCAGCGACGGTGTACAGCGGCGTCACACGCTGCTACTGATGCTCGATGAGTTCCCTGCGCTGGGCCGGTTGGACTTTTTCGAGTCGGCGCTGGCCTTCATGGCAGGCTACGGTTTGCGCGCTTTCCTGATCTCGCAGTCGCTCAACCAGATCGACAAGGCCTACGGGCAGAACCACTCGATCCTCGACAACTGCCATGTGCGCGTGACCTTCGCCTCCAATGACGAGCGCACCGCTAAGCGCATTTCCGAGACGCTGGGTACCGCAACGGAGCTGCGTGCACAGCGCAACTACGCGGGCCATCGGCTGGCGCCATGGCTGGGGCATCTGATGGTCTCGCGTCAGGAAACGGCCCGGCCACTGCTGACGCCTGGCGAGGTGATGCAACTGCCACCGGACGAGGCCGTGGTAATGGTCGCCAGCGTCGCGCCAATCAAGGCTCGAAAGCTGCGCTACTACAACGATGCCAACTTCAAGCAGCGTGTGTTGCCTCCACCGGTCCTCGTGGCGGGGCAGTACGCCGACGTGCCGCCAGGGCGCGAAGACGACTGGACCAACCTGGCATCGCCCGTAGCCTCTGTGCCATCGGAAGGTGGCGACAGCCTAGCATTCGGCTTCGCCGATCAAGGCGGTCCGCAGCGACAGGCCGAACTGTCCGCACCCGTTACCTACGATCCCGAACAGGTGCCTGTCGGAAACGATCTATCTCTGCTCGATGACGACGACGCGGCGCCCGTTCTGCCTCGCCAGTTTGATCCCGCCATGCAACGTGTTGCTCGGCAGGCTGCACTCGACCCCGACGACGGTATCCAGCTATGAGCCAGTACCGCCTTAACCTGTTCATTCAACCTGAACATGCTCGACGACTGGACGAACTCGCCGCTAAGAAGGGTGTTTCCAAATCCTCCATCGTCGCCGCAGCGTTGGCGTCCTGGCTGTCGCCCGAAGCCGGAGACCAGCGCGAAGCCGCCATCGCCAAGCGACTGGATCGCCTGTCACGCCAGTTCGAGCGTCTCGAACGCGACCAGGCCATCGAGATCGAGACGCTAGCCTTGTTTGTGCGCTACTTCCTGACCGTCAGCACACCCGTGCCGGAGGCGCATCAAGAGGCAGCCAAAGCGCAGGGCAAGGCGCGCTTCGAGCAGTTCGTCGAGCAGCTCGGTCGCCACCTCTTGCGTGGCCGCAGTCTGGTGCGCGACGTGGTGGAGGAGCTCTACCCGGAGGGACGGCACTTGGATAGCCCGGCGGACGCAACACGGGAGCGAGGCCGATGAGTGCTGCTGGCCAAGCCACTCAGGCTGTCTCGCTGGACCGGCGTATCGCCATGCTTCGCACCGCGATGGGTCCGGTCATCGCAGCTGCCCTTGAAGACCCCGATGTCGTCGAGGTCATGCTCAACCCTGACCGGACGCTGTGGGTGGACCGGCTGTCGTCAGGGCGCGCGCCGCTCGGCGCGGAGCTCTCCGAAGCGGATGGCGAGCGCATCATCCGGTTGGTCGCCGCGCATGTCGGCGTGGAGGTGCATCGCGGCAAACCGCTGCTGAGCGCCGAGCTGCCGGAAACCGGCGAGCGCTTTGAGGGCATCTTGCCGCCCGCGGCACCGGGTCCCGCCTTCGCCTTACGCAAGCGGGCCGTGGGCGTCATTCCACTGGAGCGTTACGTGACAGACGGGATGATGACCGCAGCCCAAGCCGCCTGGCTGCGTGAGAAGGTGCGTGAACGGCAAAACATCCTGATCGCCGGCGGCACCAGTACCGGGAAGACCACACTCGCCAATGCGCTGCTCGCCGAGATAGCTGCCACTGGCGACCGTGTACTGGTGCTTGAAGACACCATCGAGCTGCAATGTGCCGCCCGCGACCACGTACCGCTTCGCACCCGTGCAGGCGTGGTGTCCATGCGCGAACTGGTGCGCACGACGATGCGGCTGCGTCCCGACCGCGTGGTGGTGGGAGAGGTGCGCGGTGGGGAGGCGCTGGACCTCGTCAAGGTTTGGGGCACCGGTCATCCGGGCGGCATCGCCACCATCCATGCCAGCTCCGCTCAGGGCGCACTGCTGCGATTGGAACAGTTGGTGCTGGAGGTCGCGGTAAATCCGCCTCGAGCGTTGATCGCCGAGGCGGTCAACGTGGTGATCGTCATCGCAGGGCGCGGCCGGCTTCGCCGAATCCAGAGCATCGCCCGCGTGGTCGGTTACGACGGCGCGGGTTATCACCTGGCGGACGCGCAGCACGCCTCTAATGCCGTCCCAAACGCTTCTGCTTCGTTACCCTCAACCACGCCTGGAGAACTGCCATGAAAGCCGCATATGCCCCAGTTTCCCGCCCGGTCGCCAACCTGAGGTTGGGCCTGACGCACTTGCGTCGCCTGGCTGCGTCTGTCGACAGCGGCCTGTTGCTCGCAGCCATCATGCTGACGACCGTCGGTACGGCGAGGGCGGCCGGCTCCTCGATGCCTTGGGAAGGTCCGCTCGAATCCATTCTCGAATCGATCCAGGGACCGGTCGCGCGCATCGTGGCGGTGATCATCATCATCGCCACAGGCCTCGCGCTGGCATTCGGTGACACCTCGGGTGGTTTCCGCAAGCTGATCCAGATTGTGTTCGGCCTGAGTATTGCCTTCGCCGCGTCGTCGTTTTTCCTGACGTTTTTCAGCTTCGCTGGCGGAGCGGTTGTATGAGCGCCGAAGTCGACTTGCCGGGCTTCGAGGTGCCGCTGCACCGAGCACTGACTGAGCCGATCCTGCTGGGTGGGGCGCCGCGGACCGTGGCCATTGCCAACGGTACGCTGGCGGTGGCCGTCGGGCTGGGTTTGCAGCTCTGGCTGCCGGGGCTGGTGCTGTGGCTGATTGGCCACGCGCTGGGGGTCTGGGGCGCGCGCGTCGATCCACAGTTCATGCAGGTGTTTGCCCGGCATCTCAAGCACAAGCCGCTGCTGGACGTGTGAAAGGGAAGGCGCTGCAATGCTAAATCTCACCGAATACCGTCAACGCCCAGCGCTGCTCGCCGACTGGCTGCCCTGGGCCGGGCTGGTTGCGCCCGGCGTCGTGCTGAACAAGGACGGTTCTTTCCAGCGCACGGCACGCTTTCGCGGCCCTGATCTCGACAGCGCGACGCATAGCGAGCTGGTCGCCACCACGGCGCGGCTGAACAACGCATTGCGCCGGCTCGGCACCGGCTGGGCGATGTTCGTCGAAGCCGAGCGTTGTCCGGCGGCAAGTTATCCGCACTCCGACTTCCCCGAGCCGTTGTCGTGGCTGGTGGACGAGGAGCGCCGCGCGGCGTTCGAAGAAGGTGGCAACCACTTCGAGAGCTGCTACCACCTCACGCTGCAGTACCTGCCTCCAGAAGAGTCGCGTGCCCGCGCTGCCAAGCTGATCTATGAAAACACCTCGACGGCCGGCGTGGACTGGCGCGAGCGCCTCACGGCTTTCATTGCCGAGACTGAGCGCATTTTCGACCTGCTCGCGGGCGTGATGCCGGAGATCGGCTGGTTGGATGATGGTGAGACGCTGAGCTACCTGCATACGACCGTCTCGACACGGCGTCATCGCGTCGGGGTTCCGGAGGTTCCGTTCCACCTCGACATGCTGCTGACGGACGTGCCACTACTAGGTGGCTTGGCGCCGATGCTGGGCGATGAGCACCTGCGTGTGACTACGCTGCGTGGGTTCCCGACCTCAACTTGGCCGGGGATCCTCGATGACCTCAACCGGCTGGGCTTTGCCTATCGCTGGAGTACACGCTTTGTATGTCTCGACAAGGACGAGGCGGAAGGGGAGCTGGGTCGCCTGCGTCGCCAATGGTTCGCCAAACGCAAGAGCGTGCTGGCGCTGCTGCGCGAGACCCTATTCCAGCAGGAGAGCCCATTGCTCAACACCGACGCCAGTAATAAAGCGGCGGATGCGGACGCTGCCCTCCAGGCGTTGGGCAGTGATCAGGTTGCCTTTGGCTACCTGACTTCCACCGTGACGGTGCTCGATGCAGACGCCGACCTGGCCGACGAGAAGCTTCGCAGGGTGGAGCGCGTCATACAGGGACGAGGCTTCGTCACCATTGCAGAAAGCCTCAACTCTGTAGAAGCGTGGCTCTCTTCCATCCCGGGCAACGCCTACGCCAACGTGCGTCAGCCGGTTGTGTCGACGTTGAACCTCGCGCACCTGATGCCCTTGTCCGCCGTATGGGCCGGACCGGAGCGCAACGCCCACCTCGACGGGCCACCCCTGATCGTGACCCGTACCGAGGGTGCGACGCCGTTCAGGCTCGTGACACATGTCGGCGATGTTGGCCATACGCTGGTCGTCGGTCCGACCGGCATGGGCAAGTCGGTTTTACTCGCCACACTGGCGATGCAGTTCCGTCGCTACAAGGGTTCGCGGATTTTTGCCTTCGACATGGGGCGCTCGATGCGAGCGACCGTGCTGGGTCTGGGCGGCGAACACTACGACTTGGGCGGTAATGGCGCGATCGCCTTCCAACCGCTCGCACGTGTCAACGAGGAGGGCAGTCGTAGCCGGGCTGCTGAGTGGGTCGAAGGGCGTCTGCTTCAAGAAGGAGTGGCCGTCGGCCCCGATGAAAAGGTGGCTATCTGGTCAGCGCTCGGCAGCCTCGGGGGGGCTCCTGTCGAACAGCGCACTCTCACCGGTCTGTCGCTGCTACTGCAGTCAAACACGCTACGCCAGGCGTTGGCGCCTTATGTGCTCGGTGGCGCGCACGGCAAGCTGCTCGATTCCGACCTCGACTACCTAAGTACGGCCGATGTGCAGTGCTTCGAAATGGAGGAGCTGATGCCTAGCAAGGCCGCGGTTCTGGCCGTGCTGGGCTACCTGTTCGCGCGTTTGGAGGAACGCTTCGATGGCGCGCCGACGCTGCTGATCCTCGATGAGTCCTGGCTGTTCCTCGACGACCCGATCTTCTCCGCGCGCATCCGCCAGTGGCTCAAGACCCTGCGCAAGAAGAATGTCAGCGTCATTTTCGCCACCCAGTCTCTGGCCGACATCAAGGATTCAAGCATCGCCCCGGCGATCATCGAGAGCTGTGCGAGCCGCATTTTTCTGCCCAATTCGCAGGCAACCGAGCCACAGATTCGCAGCATCTATGAAGGCTTCGGCCTAAATGCACGGCAGATCGAGATCGTCGCTAATGCTCAGCCCAAGCGCGATTACTACTACCAGTCCCGTGCAGGCAATCGCCTGTTCGACCTCGATCTTGGGCCGGTTGCGCTTGCGTTTGCCGGCGCCTCGTCGCCACAGGACCAGCAAGCAATCGATCAGATGCTTCGCGACGCCAGCCTGCCAGGGTTCGTCGGCGCCTGGCTGCGTCATCGCGGCCTCGACTGGGCGGCTGACTTGCTGCCATCTGCACCACCGCCGGCTGTTTCTACCGAACCGGAGGAGGACGCTTGATGAGCAAAGGCGTGCATTTCTGGCCCCTCGCTGTTGCATGGTCGTTGCTGACAGTGCAGCCAATTTCAGCCATGACGGTCATCGACCCCACCAACCTGGTGCAGAACACGCTGACAGCGGTTCGCACGCTGGAGCAGATCAATAACCAGGTCGAGCAGCTGCAGAACGAATCGCAAATGCTGGTCAATCAGGCACGCAACCTGGCGAGCCTCGATTACAACGTCCTTAACCGCCTGCATGCGTCACTGGCGAAAAGCGAGAAGCTGATCGCAGAGGCACGAGGGTTGGCCTACGACGTGCAGAGCCTCGACAGTGAGCTTGCTCGGCTGTACCCAGAGGAATATGCGTCCACAATCAGCGGCGATCAGATGTACCGGGACGCGCGTAAACGTTGGGCGTACACGCTCGATGGGCTGCACACCGCCATGCGTGTACAGGCCCAGGTCTCTGGCAACCTCGCCGACGACGAGAGGGCGTTAGCCGACCTGGTGGGACAGAGCCAGTCGGCCAGCGGCTCGCTGCAGGCCATGCAGGCCACCAACCAGCTGTTGGCGTTGCAGGCAAAACAGTCGATCCAGGCACAGCAGCTTCAGCTTACACAGGACCGTGCCGCCTCTTTGGAGCTTGCTCGGCAGGCGGCAGCCACCGAGCGTGCCCGCGAAATCCGCCGCCGGTTCTTGGGCGACGGCACGCCGTATACACCCTTTCCCGTCCGTTTTTACGGGAACTGACTGAAATGGCCATGCGCTATGTTTTGGTGTTGTGGACCGGACTGTTGGTCGCCTGCGACCAACCCTGGGATGGGCTGGCAGGCGATCCAATTCGGCGCGAGACGCAACACGCACTGCACATAGCTGTCGGCGGCAGGCCGAGTATGGCTACAGCCGAGGTGTATCGACACCGCTTTTTCAGCGGTAAGGGTGGCCCCGACGAATTCGGAACCCTAAGGCAACTGCCCGCGATTCCGCCGACATTCGATGGGCCCGTTGAGGTTTATCCCGATGAGAGCCGTAGGCCGCTTGCGCGTCAGGGGGTTGCCCATGAATGACGTCACGGTCATTGACCGGTTCCTCGATACGTTTTCCCGCTACATCGACTCGGGGTTCGGGCTGCTGCAAGGAGAAGTTGCCTACCTGACCGCCACGCTAGTGGCCATCGACATGACGATTGCCGGCCTGTACTGGGCGCTCGGCCATGCCTCAGGCCAGGGCGAGGATGTCATGGCGAAGCTGATCCGCAAGGTGCTCTACGTCGGTGCCTTCGCCTACATCATTGGCAACTTCAACCGGCTGGCTGGCATCGTCTTCAACTCCTTTGCCGGGCTGGGTCTGACGGCAACCGGCTCGCTCAGCATGGAGAGCTTTCTACACCCCGGGCAGTTGGCTAAGGCGGGTATCGATGCCGGTGCGCCGATCCTAGAGCAGATCGGCAAACTGACCGGCTTCCCCGAGGTGTTCGTCAATCTCGAACCCATCGTTATCCTGTTTCTGGCCTACCTGGTGGTCATTGTCTGTTTCTTCACCTTGGCCGTGCAGCTGTTCATCACCCTCATCGAGTTCAAGCTGACCACGCTTGCCGGGTTCGTGCTGGTGCCGTTCGCGTTGTGGAACAAAACGGCGTTTCTCGCCGAGAAGGTGCTCGGCAATGTGGTGTCCTCGGGCGTCAAGGTCCTGGTGCTGGCCGTAATCGTTGGCATCGGCACAGGTCTGTTCGCCGAGTTCCAGGTACATCCCGACGAGCCTTCCATTGATCATGCGCTGGTCGTCGTGCTGGCGTCACTGGCGCTACTCGCTCTGGGCATTTTCGGCCCTGGCATCGCGACCGGGTTGATCTCCGGAGGACCACAATTAGGTGCTGGGGCCATGGCCGGTGCTGCCCTTGGCACAGCCGGGCTGGCGGCGGGCGTCGGCGCCGCAGCGACCGGTGTAGGCACCGCAGTTGCCGCCGGGGCGCGTATGGCGTCCGGCGCAAAACTCGCAGCAGGCGCGCGCACGCTTGAAGGCCAGTTTGCAACAGCAGGCGGAGGAGCAGCCGCAGGTCACGCGGCTGCACCGAGCAACACCGCAAACGCCTTCACCAATACCAAGGCGCAACCTGCCTGGGCCAGGCGCCTGCAGCAGCGTCAGCAAATCAGCCATGCCGCTACCACCGTTGCGCACACGTTGCGCGGCGGTGACGGCGGTGGCTCCGGCAGTGGGCCGAACCTGCGCGATGCAGATGGATAAGGGGGAGTCATGCGCTTCAAACGACCACGTGTGCGCTACGCCGAGACGCCGCAACCTGCTACACCATATCAAGCCGCTGGGCAGGCTTGGGATGAGCGCATTGGCTCGGCGCGCGTACAGGCGAAAAACTGGCGCCTCATGGCCTTTGGCTGCCTATCGCTTGCCCTGCTAATGGCGTGTGGTTTGGTTTGGCGCTCGGCACAGTCCATCGTCACGCCTTATGTGGTGGAGGTCGCTAGCAGCGGCGAGGTGCGGACGGTCGGCGAGGCCGCCATGCCCTACCGGCCATCCGATGCCCAGGTGGCCTACCACCTGGCGTGCTTCGTCACCCTGGTGCGCTCACTGTCGATCGACCCGATTGTCGTTCGGCAGAACTGGCTAGACGCATACAACTACACCACTGATCGCGGTGCCGCCGTGCTCAACGACTACGCACGCAACAAGGATCCGTTTGCCCGCGTCGGCAAGGAGTCTGTCACGGTGCAGGTGATCAGCGTAGTGCGGGCCAGCGATGCTTCATTCAACGTGCGCTGGACCGAGCAGCGCTTCGTCAACGGTGGGTCTGCCGGCACCGAACGCTGGAACGCAGTGATTTCCATTGTTCAGCAGACCCCGCGCACCGAACAACGTCTGCGCAAAAACCCGCTGGGCGTCTACGTTAATGGGCTGTCCTGGAGTCGCGAACTGGATGTATCTGAGGGAGCAAAGCCATGAACCTGTTCCGCCGCACACTTACGCTGTCGGTCGTCGTACTGGCGTTGGCCGGTTGTGCGACCCAAGGCAAGCCGGCGCCGCGCATCTCGCTCGACGAGCCCGTGCAGGCGCAACCGCTGCCCGAGCCGCCGAAGCCCATCGCAGTCGTCGAGGTGCCGAAGGTGTTGCCGATGCCTGCGCAGATGAAACCTCTACCGGGCGCTGCCAATAACCAGACCTCGCCGGAGCCAGCCGATGAGAAGCGACGCGTGACCCAGGCGAACCGCGAGGCCCGAATGCCGCCTACTCGCGAGGGGTACATTAATGCCGTCCAGGTTTGGCCGTACAGCGAAGGGGCCCTGTATCAGGTTTATGCCGCGCCGGGGCGGGTCACGGTGATCGGTCTGCAGGAAGGAGAGGAGCTGGTGACGGTGGCCGCCGGCGACACCGTACGCTGGATCGTTGGCGATACGTCCAGCGGTGCTGGCGACGCGTTGCGCGTCAGTGTGTTGGTCAAGCCAATACGTTCGAACCTGAAAACCAACCTGGTGATTACAACCAGCCGGCGGACCTACCTGATCGAACTGACCTCTACCGAAAAAGCCTGGATGGCCTCGGTTTCCTGGAATTATCCGAAAGACCGGATGCTGGCGCTGCAGCGTCAGGCACGGGCCGCACAGGTTAGCGCACCGGTCGATGCCGGTCTTTCACTGGAGCGGATCCGCTTTCGCTATGTGATCAGCGGGAGCAACCCACCCTGGCAGCCGCTGCGGGCCTTTGATGACGGCGAAAAGGTCTACATCCAGTTTCCCGCCGGCATCGCTCAGGGCGAACTGCCGCCCATGTTCGTGATTGGCGCGCAGGGCGATGGGCAATTGGTCAACTACCGCTTCCGCTCGCCGTACTACATCGTCGACCGGCTTTTCGGTGCAGCTGAACTGCGCCTGGGGGCAGACAAGGGCGACGTGGTGCGTATCGAGCGTACCGACGGTCTGCCGCGAGGGCGATAAGCATGAGCCAGGAAGACAATCCCGAGCGCTTAGCGCCACCGGTTGATAAGGTCCCGCCGGAAGCGGTGGCGTTGCGCGCTCAGCCACGTCCCGTCAAACGCTTGAGCCGGCGTACTCTGGCAGCGCTTGTAGGTGGACTCGCTGTCGCTGTGCTGGGTGCCACGATCTGGTCGCTGCGGCCTCCGGAGCGACGCGAACGTCACGGCCCGGCCGAGCTTTACAACGTCGATCGCGTCTCTCGCTCCGAGGGGCTCGAGAGTTTGCCGGCTGACTACTCTCAGCTACCGCCAACAAAGGTGGCGCAGCCTCCTGAACTGGGACCTCCGCTTCCGGGCGACCTCGGGCCAGCCATCTTGAAGTCTCAGCGGCCGGCGGCACCCATATACACGCCGGCCGGCCAGGATCCCGCCGAGGCCGAACGACTGGCGCGATTGAAAGAGGCCGAAGAGGCGGCTGGCTCGTCGCTGTTTTTTCAAACCGACAGCCGGCGTTTTGCTTCAACTGCAAACGCCTCGTCAGAGCGAACGGCGCAAGCGTCCATGCTTGCAGCCCTTGATCCGCCGGCGACGGTGTCGAGCTCGGAAGTGGCGCAGTCAACCGATCCGATGGCTGTGCAAAATCGACAGCAGCAGAAGGAACAGTTCCTGCGTCCGGACACCATGGCCACACGCAACACAGGGGACCTACAGCTACCGGCATCGCCTTATCAGGTTATGGCGGGCACGGTCATCGCCGGGGCGCTGGTCACTGGCATAAAGTCCGATCTTCCCGGCGACATCATCGGTACCGTGACTGAGCCGGTCTACGACACGGCAACGGGTAAGCACCTACTCATCCCGCAGGGTTCGAGGATACTTGGGCGCTACAACAGCCAGGTCAGCTACGGGCAGAGCCGCGTGCAGGTGGTGTGGAACCGCATCATCCTGCCGGACACCAGTTCGCTGACGCTGGATAATTTGATTGGCACCGACCCGGCCGGCTACGCCGGCCTGGAGGATGGGATCGACTGGCATTGGAATCGCGTCTTCGCCGGCGCTGCGTTGACCACGCTGCTGGGTATCGGCGCCGAGCTGGCAGCACCGGAAAACCGACAGGACGGAGACCGCGTCATCATCGCCGGTCGCGATGGCCTTCAAGACAGCGTCAATCAAGTGGGCCAGGAGATGACCCGGCGCAACATGAACATCCAGCCGACATTGACCGAACGACCAGGCTTGCCGGTGCGCATCATTGTTAACCGGGACTTGGTGCTGCGACCTTACCAACCCTTGTTCTTTAATAGTGGAGGACCACGATGAGCGCGACGCGCAAGCTTAGACTGGGGCCGCTGCCCAAGACTGAGAGCACCAAACTGACCTTTCTCTGCCCCGCAGGCCTTAAGGCCGATCTAGACCGTTACGCCTCGGTGCACGTGGAGACATATGGCGAGCCGGTCGACGTGGCAACTCTCATCCCGTACATGCTGGATGCCTTCATGTTGGGGGATCGCGGGTTCAAACGTGAGGCAAACCGCTCTAGATCTACGCAGCTTTCTACGCCGAGCGCTCAGGGCACTTGAAGCCCGCCGTTGCGCAAGGCATAGCGGGGCTTGAGGTTGTAGCTGCATCAAATCCTCGCGAGTACCCACTGGACTCGTGGCTCAGGTCCGTACCTATGCGTCCAGAGAGCGCAAGCCTGTCGGTTGGTGGCCGGAATGATCATCCATGCCGCACGCAACCCGTGCCACTCGGTCGATAAAACGATCCAATGGTGCTGACGGCTCGCTATTGCGACGGACCAAGTAGGTGGTCAGCGTGCTCTGGCCCGCCAGGGGACGGGTGGCGATGTCCGGATTGTGGAGCTCTGAAATTCGCGCCAGGCTGGAGAACCCCAGACCGTAACCGGCGGCTACCAACGCGATCATCAGATCGAGGGTTGGCACACTCTCCGCGATGGTCAGTCTGGGCGCAATAGGCTGTAGTACGAGCTGTAGCTGCTGCCAGAACCCTTCGCAGACTTGAGGCTCACAGAGCACCAATGGGTGCCCGGCGAGTTCCTCCAGTGGAATCTCGCGGTGGGCGAGCAACTGGTGGCGTGCTGGCAGGGTAACGACAAGCGGGTCATGCCATACGGGCACGGCCAGCAGCCCGTCAGCCTGGTTTGCGGTTTGCGACAGACCGACATCGAACAGATCGTCCAGCAGGCCTCTGGTCTGCATTGCAGACGGCACTTCACGCAGGAAGATTTCGATGTCGGGGTCTTCCTCGCGGCACAGCGCGAGCAGGGACGCCAGCCGCATTTGCGGGACGCCGTCGGACAGGGCAATACGTAGCTGACCTTGGTAACCCGAAGCGGCGCCTTTCACGCTCGCTTTGGCCTGTTCTACGACCGCAATGACACGCCGGGCTTCCTGCAACAGGACCGTGCCGGCCCAGGTGAGACGCGTTCGGCGCGTTGTGCGTTCGAACAGCTGCACACCCAAGCGGTACTCCAAGTCCTTGATGGTCCGCGACAAGGGCGATTGCTCCATATGCAAACGTTCGGCAGCCCGTGCGAAATGCAGCTCCTCGGCGACGGCCACGAAACAGCGAAGATGACGAAGCTCCAACTTGCACCTCCGGCTAGGTCAATGGTTGGTTTCAGGTTGGACTGTGCGCGGCCAGGCTCGCTGACGACGAAGGTTGAGAATCTGAAGCAGTGCGCCGAGTAAGGCGATCAAGCCGGCACAGGCGGCCAGCGTCCAGGTGGGCATCTGTAGCAGCAGGACGAAGCCTCCGGCGGCCGCACCTATGGCGCTGCCCAGGTACAGCGCCGATTCGTTGAGCGCGATGGCAAGGTTGCCGTCGCCGTGTGCCAGCCTGGCCTGTATCAGTTCGTTGTTCTGCGGTACCTGCAGGGCCCAGCCTACGGCGCCCCATGCCATGATCGGCAACATGACCAGCCATGTGCCGAGCGTGGCCGAAACCGGTAAGAGGAACAAGGAGACCGAGAGGATCACCATAATGGCGAAGACCAGCACGGGCCCCCTGACTCGATCGACAACCGGGCCCACCAGAAAGCTGCCGAGTACGCCGCCGATGCCCCAGATCCAGAGATAAGGCGTTACCGAGCGGACTGCACCGAGTTCCGGGTCGGCGAGCAGTGGAGCGATAAAGGTATACATGCCCAGACTGGCAACGGCAGCTAGTAGGGAAATAAGAAGTATGGTCATCACGTGCCCATCGGCAAGGATCCTGAGCTTTTGTCCCAGGGAGCTGGTGGGCGCCGCTTGCAGCCTCGGCAACATCAATGCCAGGCCCGCAAAAGCTAACAACCCCAGCAAGGTGACGAGCCAAAGTGCAGCTTGCCAGCCGAAGCTGTCTGCAGTTATCAAACCCACTGGAACTCCCAGCACAACGCCGCTCGCCATGCCTCCCATGATGATGGCGATCGACTTTCCGCGCCGCTCGGGCGATGAGAGCGCTGCTGAGGCGCCGATGCCCATGGCGAGGTAGACGCCGGCGCCTATTCCGGCCACGGCCCGCCAGATCACCAGTTCGGCAAAGCCTGCTGCGAGGGCGCTGGCCGCGTTTGCCAGAACGAACAATCCAAGGGCGAACAGCAAACCGGTGCGTTGATGATCGGGTGGGGTCAGCGCAACGAATATCGGCGAGCCAAGGCCATAGGCGAGGGTAAAGGCGGTCACCAGCTGCGCAGCCACAGCGACCGAAACGGAAAAGGAGGCCTCAATTAGGGGAATCAGGCCTGCTGTGACATAGGAGGCCATGCCCAGCGCAAATGCACCGAGTGCGATCAGGTAGATGGGAAGTTGCTTGTTGGGATACGGGGTATTCATAGTATCGCCGCTCCAGGAAGGAGGCTGGACGCGGTCGCTGGACCGCGTCGCGCTGAGTTAAAGATCGAGGCTGACATCCTGTTCGGTCAGCCAGGTGTTCAGGCCAACCGCCAGCTCCATGCCCATTCGGTCGTACATGGGCGAGGTGTCGCCAACGGGTCTCTTCAGGGTGCGCTTGACCTGCGATGCATCGAGAAGGGCTCGCACAGGTGCGTCCTTGTCGGCCATGATCTGGGTGAGTGAGGTGCGAAGCGCCTGCTCGTAAGCAGGATCCTGCGTCGAGGGGTAGGGGCTCTTGACCCGATCGCTGATCGATTTGGGTAACAGGTCACGAGTCGCCGCACGCAAGATGCTCTTTTCGCGCCCGTCGAAGGTCTTCATTTCCCAAGGAATGTTGAATGCGTACTCGACAAGCCTGTGGTCACAGAAGGGCACCCTGACCTCAAGACCGACGGCCATGCTCATCCGGTCCTTGCGATCAAGCAATGTCTGGACGAAGCGGGTCAGGTTGACGTAGCTCATCTGGCGCATGCGCCGATCCATCTGCTCCTCCGACGGCAGTACTGGGGCTTCGCTGAGCGCCTGACTGTAGCTATCCTGTACGAACCCGGGCAGGTCTAGCTGATGTAGGAGCGCCGGCTCGAAGAGGGTCTTGCCGTCGAAGTATTTGCCCGTCACAGACACCAGCCAGGGAAAGGTCTGGGCCTGGATTGCCGCGGGGTCGTGGAACCAGCGGTAGCCCCCAAAGACCTCGTCCGCGCTTTCTCCGGACAGTGCAACGGTGGAGTGCTGGCGCACTTCCTGGAACAGCCGATAGAGCGATGGCCACATGTCGCCCCAGAAGGCAGGCGGTAGATCGAGCGCCTCGATGACTCGATGGCGAAGCGCCGGATCGGCCAGCTCTCGGCTGTCCAGGACGATCTCGTGATGACTGCAGTGGATACGCTCAACCAAGTCGCGAACGAAGGGCGCATCAGGCGTGCCCCTCACTGCATCGCTGGCAAAACTGCTGCCGTGATCGAGAAAATCGACCGAGAACGAATGAATGTTTTCCTTGCCTTCAGCAAGCAGTTTTCTGGACGCTAAGGCGGTGATGATCGACGAATCGAGACCACCGGAAAGCAGGCTGCACAGGGGTACATCCGAAACGACTTGCCGCTGCACGATATCTTCCAGGAGATCTCGCGTATGCCGGACGGTCTGGTCAAGCGTATGACCATGCTCACGAGCCTCGAGTCGCCAATAACGGTGTCGTGTGAGGCCCTGACGATTGATGCGAACGACCTCGCCAGGCAAGACTTCACGCATGCCGTCATACACTGCATGGCCCGGAGTTTTGACCATCTCCAGGATCTCACGCAGCCCGTCGGCCCTTACGGTACGGGGCACGAGCGGGTTGGCTAACAGGGCCTTGGGTTCGGACCCAAACACCACCCCGTCGACCGTCTCGTAGTAATAAAGCGGCTTCACGCCCATCCGGTCACGAACCAGCAGTAGTTCCTGCGTTGTGAGGTCCCAAACCGCGAAGGCATACATCCCGTTGAGCCGCTCGACGAATCCCTCTCCCCATTCTAGGTAGGCGCGCAGGACCACTTCAGTGTCGCTGAGGCTTTCGAAACGATGGCCGCGTCCTTTCAGCTCGGCGCGCAGTTCACGAAAGTTGTAGGCCTCACCGCTGTAGGTGATCGCCGCCGCTTCTAACCCGTCGTCGCGTCGAGCCAGCATGGGCTGCCGACCACCTTCCAGGTCGATTATTGACAACCTTCGATGGCCAAAGCCGATTGGACCCGTTATCCAGATCCCCTCGGCGTCGGGCCCCCGATTTGCCATCGTCTCGGTCATGCGCTTCAGCGTATTGCGTTGCGCCTGCATGTCCTGGCTGTAGGACAGCCATCCAACTATTCCACACATGTGGTTCTCCCGCTGATATCCATTTAGCCGAGGGCTTCCAGGTCGCTGCCCTCGACGAGCAAGGCGCGCTGAGCGCCACGGTTGTAACGGGCCGCGGCAGGGGTGAGCGCGCGATGCTCCAGTTGATTGAGCAATTCCTGTAGCTCGACGGCGTCGTCCAGGCTGGCGAATGGGAGGGGAGGCGGCTGGCGCCGCACGACCCAGTCAAGGACCTGTTGGCAGAACTCAGAAAGCTTGTGCAGAATCTCGAGTCCCGACTGGCTGGGAGAGAGTCGGAGCTCGTGCAGCACGAGTTCCGTGCCGTCGATATCCCGCATCCAGATCCGCAGATGGTCATGATCCCAGCGCGGCGTATCGAAGGTCAGTCGCGCATGGATAAGCTGGTCTTCCCGATCGATAAAGCTGAAGTCGACGGTGCGTTGGCGAACGACGTTGACAAAGCTGCTGTAGCCGGTGACTGGCGCGGAACCAAGGACAGCAGTCAGCTGCACGGTGTCGAGAACCGCAAGTCCAGATACCGAAAAGTCTGACCGGATACCCAGAACGCCATCCAGCCGCAGCGGACCCGCGGTCGGGCATACCCAGCGCAGCAGATCCAACGCATGAATCGCTTCACTGGTAACTCCGCAAGTGGGCCGGTAGTCATTGATGCGATCCTTGCCCCAATAGAAGCTGGCACGTGCCAATTCCCACCCATGGCGGGCGACCCATTCACGCAAGATCTGCGTCGCCTGCGAATAGCGCTCAATCAGATTCAACGCGAATCCGCCGACACCGCTGAGCGCGTCTTGGACGCCGTTCAGCGCGTCAGTGGGTGTGGCGAGCGGCTTTTCGCAGACGACAAAGCCTTGGTAGCCCGCAAGCTGGCGCAATACATCGGCGTGACTTATATCGTTGGCACTGACCACTACGATATCGGGTGTGAAATGCTGGAGCGCACTGTCAATGCAGGCGAAGTAACGCAGTGGCGTAGCTTTCTGACGTCGTCCGACATATGCGATAGAGGTCGAAACACCGGCTCGGTTTGTGACATGTTCGAATGCTTGGCGAAATCGCTGTCCGGCGTATCCCAGGCCAATAATCAATACGTTCATGCTGACGCCCCCTGGCGAAGCAGGAGGCCCTCGCCTGTTGGGCAGAAGCCAAGACGTTCGTACAGCCCGGATGCGCCTGCTGTAGTCTGGAGCGCTACCGTTGCAACGTCCCGGTTGCCAAACCAGCGAAGCAGATGATTCATGAGCTGAGTTGCGATGCCGTGCGCCCTCCATTGCGGATCAACCACAACCGACTGGATCCATCCGGACAGACCGTTAGCATTCGCAGCGGTGGGCGCCCTGAGATCGATGATTCCAGTAGCACAGCCGGCGACTTGCCGAGTTTCACAGTGTTCAGCTACGAGCACCTGCACACTGTCATGTACCCCTAGGTGCGCGGCTAGCCAGTGCTTATACGCCGTACGCCATCTTTCAGAGTCCGTCTGGCTGCGGCTGGCGTAAATGGCCGACGTACCGTCTAGCAAGAAGGACCTCAGTTCTATCAGCCACTCGATGTCCTCCTGCGTCGCGTTTCGCACGGTGAACGATAAGTTGTTCATCAGGCCACCTCCGAAGTGAAGGTTTTGGATGCCAAAGGGATCGCAAAATGGTCGAAGGTTTCGCGCAGGCAAACGGCTAGATTCTCGATCTGGGCTTGGCTGTGGTTGGGCGTTGCGTTAACCCGAAAGCGCTCCGTACCGACCGGCACAGATGGGTAGTTAATTGGTTGGAGATAGACCCCGTGTGTGTGTAGTAGCCGCAGGGCGGCAACTTTGCAGCGCTCAGCGTCACCGACCAATACCGGCAATACGTGCGTTTTCGAGCAGGGCATGACGGGAATGTCGTGTTGTTTCAAACGCTCGCGCAATAAGGCGGTGTTGATCTGTAGCTTCTGGCGCTCGTCATCGCTTGACTTGAGATGCTCGACACTTGCCAGGCAGCCAGCCGTGACGGCAGGAGGAAGGGACGTGGTAAAGATGAAGCCTGTCGCAAAGGAACGTACTGCGTCCACGATGACGCGGGTCGATGCGATGTAACCACCGATTACGCCGATGGCCTTGGCCATGGTGCCTTGGATGATGTCGATCTTGTCGAGCAGGTCGAGCAGGTCGAGCAGGTCGAGCTCGGCAGCGATGCCAGCCCCTCGAGCGCCGTACATGCCGACCGCATGAACTTCGTCGAGATAGGTCAGCGCGTTGAAGCGCTTGGCAACTTCCACGATGTCGGCAATCGGTGCGATGTCGCCGTCCATCGAGTAGATCGACTCGAACACAATCAGCTTCGGTTGACCAATTGGATAGCGGGACAGTATCTGCGCCAGGTGTTCCACGTCGTTATGGCGAAACACCTGCCGTTCATTCGGTGTTGCTCGGATGCCGTTGACGATCGATGCGTGATTCAGCGCATCGCTGATCACGACACAATCGGGGATTTGCCTCAGCAGGCATTGGAGGGTGGCGTCGTTCGAGCCAAAGCCGGTCGGGAAAACCAGTGCCGCTTCTTTATCGTGCCAGTCGGCAAGGCTCGCCTCGAGTCGCTCATAAAGCTCGTAGGAGCCACCGATGTTGCGCGAACCGCCTGAGCCAGCGCCGTACGTTTCCAATGCCAGGTGCATCTGCTCGCGTACGGTCGGGTGCTGCGACATTCCTAGGTAGTCGTTGCTGCACCACACAACGACCGGATCCGGCTGCTCGCCGTTCAGCTTGGCGAACGGATACTGGCCGCAGATGCGACTGAGAGTGGTGAAGGTGCGGTACTGGTTGGAGGACTTCAGTAACTCCAGTTGCTCACGAAGCAATGATTGGTACATCCGAATATCTCCTGAAAGATCAAGCCGCTCGATGCCGGCCAGCTGTCTGGAACGGGGCATTGGCGACGAGGAGTTATTCTTAATCCCGCTTCGATGGGGTTACAATTTGACCTCTTATACTATTACTGGAGAGTAACTGGATGAGCGCGCCTCGCAGCCTTGAGCGAAACCGGGCGGAGCTGGCCAACTTTCTGCGAAGCCGCCGTGAACGTATTTCTCCACAGGACGTGGGCTTGCCTTCTGGTGCAAGACGGCGGACTCCGGGGCTTCGACGGGAGGAAGTCGCAGCCCTCGCCGGGGTAGGACTGTCCTGGTACACCTGGCTGGAGCAGGGGCGAGAGATCAGCGTATCTGCAACTTTCCTCGAAAATCTGTCGCGCACGTTGAAGCTGGACGCCACCGAAAGACGGCATCTTTTTCTGCTGGCGCATCAGAGGCTTCCGCCAGAGCCGGGCAAAACCTGGTGTGTCGTGCCACCGCTCGTTCATCGGTTGATGGCCGACCTCCCAATGCGTCCAGCGTACGTCCTCAATCTTCGCTGGGATGTGCTGGCTTGGAACGCGGCTGCAGATAAGGTATTCGCTTTCTCGAGCGTTCCGACAGAGCGGCGCAACTTCCTTTGGCTGTTGTTCACCGCATCTTCAATGCGCGCATTGCTCGACCCGTGGGAGGATCAGGCCTTGCAAATGCTATCGAGTTTTCGCCGTGATTTCGTCAGGGCAGCCGAGGACCCCGACATTGGAGCATTGGTTAAAGATTTGGAGAAGATCGATACCGATTTCAGGACCTGGTGGCGGCAACAGGATATTCATGGACCCTGCCAGGGCATCCGGAATTTTCAGATCGACGGGATCGGCAAGGTGGTGTTCGATCACACCTCACTCACGATCGATGTCGACCGTGACTTGCGGCTTGTCTACTATGCGGCGAAAGACGGGCAGGTACAAAGCCGGCATTTTGAGCGATGGCTGACGACCTCGAGCGGAAACGCGATCGGCGTGTAGCAGGCCTTTACCCAATACTTGGGGTAAGTGAGGTAGGCGGGTCGCACAGAGTACATGGTTACTAAGACTCCGGTGTACGCCGAATTCAAACAAGCTTCAACGATACGGTGTTTCTCTCATCAGGCTGTCGGACCGCTTTGCAGCATTACGTACTTAACCGCGGGGCTTGTAAAGGCGCACGAAGCCGATGATCCGAACTGGCCTGAGAGGCTATGAAAAGGCTGGAGCTACATGGGTAGGTTAGGCCAACCGCTGATGGTTGTTGCGAACATCGGCCTGCCTAATTTACTCAAGCGGCATGGCTCCTATAAAGCCTTTGAAAAGGTAAATGATCAAGTTACCAATGCTACCGGAAAACAGTAATTTTTTTTAGAGCTAGTCTTTCTGACTTGCCAGCGCATTTCGGTCACTATGTTTTGCAGCGACGTTGTTACGTCAAATCCATAAAATCTTGACAGCAAGGATGCCAAGTCGTTAGATACTGTCCCAGTTTCTGACGAGGCCTCGAAAAAGCGGGTCGATCAACGGACCGCTGTCCCCTATTGGGTCGAACAATTGCGGGTTTCTTGTCCAGTCAGTGAACAAGCCAATAATAAGAGTATGTATCGAGATTGCAGCCATTCGAGGTGTAACACCTTGCTGCAGTATCTCAATGTTGCTGGCAAATATCTGCTCGCATTGATCAATAAGCTGAATTATCAAGAAATTGTGGCGAGCTTCCGCTGCGATAAGCTCGTCGGTGAACTCGCAGCGATGCAGAAGAATTTTCATGACGCGGCTTTTTTGCTGGTCTATCGCCAGAGCATTTAGGCCTTCTACACATAAATCCCGTAATAAGCGCAACGAATGTTGTGAAGAATTATCATTGGTCACTCCCATTATTTTCTCAGGCGATATTCGAACCTGGTCGAGTAGTTGGTTTAATAGGTCGGATTTGTTTTCGAAATGCCAATAAACTGCGCCACGCGTTACGCCCGCATCATGGGCAATCTGGCTGAGACTCGTTCGTGTCACTCCGTTAGCTAGAAAGAGCCGCTCCGCAGATGCGAGAAGTGCCGTCCGAGTTTTTTTGGCGTCTTCTTTTGTTCGTCGCATTGTTTCTCTCAAACTTTTCTCTACTGGTCGTACCACTAGGCAGTTGTAATTGTGTTCCTGACGACAGGTGATTGCCTCAGCCTAGCGGTTAGTCACCCTACGAAACTCAGCAAAATGCCCGCGGCGACCGCCGAGCCAATGACGCCCGCTACGTTAGGCCCCATGGCATGCATGAGCAAGAAGTTCTGCGG
>CBIHQF010000007.1:0-19906 GCA_966211665.1 uncultured Pseudomonas sp.
GTCTGATCGACGACGGTGAAGCTGAAGTTGCCTTTGCGAGCCGCCATGATATGGCAGGAAAAAGGGGCGAAGGCGTCGGAAAGGATGCGCATGGCGTCCTGGATTTGATGTTGTGTGTGCATTGTGGTGTTCCTGAACAACGGGCGCGTCATTGCGCTGAATGGAGCTCCAAGCACTCGAGTAGGCTCGAGGGGATTAGCTAGTGGGAGCGGGACTGCAGGCAAAAGTTCCGAAATTTTCGGGCGTCGGGCCTGGTCGGTACTTCGGAGGCTGGCTGAGTCAACGCTTGTGCGGGACGGCCAGATCAGTCAGCAGGGTGGGGTCGTGTAAAGCGTGTGGCATCGAAGTCGGATGCGGGCTTTTAACGGAAACCATCGAGGAGGCGCGAGGCCGATAGACTTACAGCGTGGTACGAACGGCGCGGATAGTAACGGTTCGGTTGAATTTTAGCCAGCGATATCGACGGCTGCTCATCTCTTCCCACGCTGATCGGCGCATCGGATGCAATTTGGCTGGTGCTCCGCTAGGATTAGCCCACTTTTTGCTTTTCTCTCGTGACGGTTTTCAATGAGTTATCAGGTTCTTGCACGTAAATGGCGTCCGCGCTCGTTGCGCGAAATGGTTGGCCAGACCCATGTGCTCAAGGCGCTGATCAACGCCCTGGATAGCCAGCGCCTGCATCATGCCTATCTGTTTACCGGCACCCGCGGCGTGGGCAAGACCACGATCGCGCGCATCATCGCCAAGTGCTTGAACTGCGAGACGGGCATCAGCTCCACACCTTGCGGGGTGTGCTCGATCTGCAAGGAGATCGACGAGGGGCGTTTCGTCGATCTGATCGAGGTCGACGCCGCCAGCCGGACCAAGGTCGAAGACACCCGCGAACTGCTCGATAACGTGCAGTATTCGCCGAGCCGCGGACGCTTCAAGGTCTACCTGATCGACGAAGTGCACATGCTTTCGTCGCATTCGTTCAACGCCTTGTTGAAGACGCTGGAAGAGCCGCCCCCCCATGTCAAGTTCCTGCTGGCCACCACCGATCCGCAGAAGCTACCGGTCACCATCCTGTCGCGCTGTTTGCAGTTCTCCCTGAAGAACATGCCGCCCGAGCGTGTCGTCGAGCACCTCAGCCATGTATTAGCCGCGGAAAATATTCCCTTCGAGGAGGATGCGCTCTGGCTGCTCGGCCGCGCGGCCGACGGTTCGATGCGCGATGCCATGAGCCTGACCGACCAGGCCATCGCGTTCGGCGAAGGCAAAGTGCTGGCGGCCGATGTGCGGGCGATGCTCGGTACCCTCGATCATGGCCAGGTCTACGGCGTGTTGCAGGCCTTGCTTGAAGGCGATGCGCGCGCACTGATCGAGGCCGTGCGCCATCTGGCCGAGCAGGGACCGGATTGGAACGGCGTGTTGGCGGAAATCCTCAATGTGCTGCACCGCGTGGCCATCGCCCAGGCCATGCCCGACGCCATCGACAATGGCCAGGGCGATCGCGAGCGGGTGCTGGCGTTGGCCGAAGTCTTGCCCGCGGAGGATGTGCAGTTCTATTACCAGATGGGCCTGATCGGTCGTCGCGATCTACCGCTGGCGCCGGATCCACGTAGCGGCTTCGAGATGGTGCTGTTGCGGATGTTGGCGTTTCGCCCCGCGGGCACGGATGCCGTGCCCAGGGTGGCGCTAAAGCCGCTAGGGATTAGCCAGGCCACTGCTGATCCCCGCCCGAATCCAGTGGCCGGCGCCGCTATGGTCGCGCCGGTTGTCGCCACGCCCGAGCCCGTGCCTGAAGCGACCACGCTCGCCTCCGTGAGCGTTCCCGCAGCGCAGACGGCTGTCGAGCCGGTTCGAGTCGTCGAATCGACTGCGCCGGCACCCGAGACGGGCGTTCCGGTCGCGGTCGAACCGCCAGCGGCGCCGGTGTTGTCCAATGCGCTGCCGGCCGATCTGGCCGAACCCTTGGCGAGGCCTGCAACCCCGCCCGCACCTGTGCAAGCCGCGTCGGTTGCGCCGGTCGAGGACCTGCCATGGGAAGAGTCACGGGTTGCGGCCGAGCCGGTGGCGGCCCTGATCGAATCGATGCCGTCGCTGGGCGAGAGCCTCGTAGAGCCAGGCGAAATGGCCGCCGACAATGACGATGAGCCGCCGCCGGGCGATTACGATTATGTGGAGATGGATGCCGAGTCGTTCGATTACGACTTCGATGCGGTGGCCAGCGAGCCCGCGCCCGAGCCGGAAGTCGTTCCCGCCGCACAACCGGCGACCGGGCTGGCTGCGGACTGGTTGGAGCTGTTCCCCAAGCTGGGTCTCTCCGGGATGACCGGCAGCATCGGCGCCAACTGCACCCTGATGGCGGTGGAGGGCGATAACTGGTTGTTGCACCTCGACCCCGGTCATAGCGCACTGTTCAATGCGACCCAGCAGCGTCGTTTGAACGATGCGCTGAACCAATACCATGGTCGCGAGCTGGTTCTGCAGATCGAGCTGCGCAAGCCCGAACAGGAAACCCCTGCACAGGCGGCTGCGCGCAAGCGCGCCAATCGCCAACGCGAAGCCGAGGCCTCGATCCATAACGATCCGGTGGTGCAACAGATGATTCAGCAGTTCGCCGCGGTTATCCGCGCGGACAGCATCGAACCCATAGATATCTCAACCAATGCTCCAGTAACCCCCTGATTACCGAGGACTAGCACCATGATGAAAGGTGGCATGGCCGGCCTGATGAAGCAGGCCCAGCAGATGCAGGAAAAGATGCAGAAGATGCAGGAAGAGTTGGCGAATGCCGAAGTGACCGGACAATCCGGCGCCGGCTTGGTCAGCGTGGTGATGACCGGTCGACACGATGTTAAGCGCGTTAGCCTGGATGACAGCCTGATGCAAGAAGACAAGGAAATCCTCGAGGACCTGATCGCCGCTGCAGTCAACGATGCGGTGCGCAAGATCGAGCAGAGCAGCCAGGAAAAGATGTCCGGCATGACAGCGGGCATGCAATTGCCTCCCGGCATGAAGCTGCCTTTCTAAGACCGCTTCGGCAAGGCCCTGACCGCGGCGGGTTCGACTGCAAGCCCGCTAATGACAATGATGCTTGCGCAGTGACGTATCTCTACGGCACTGTGCGGCCGCCCAGTTTTTACGAGCAAGCGAATATGCCGCAACGGCATGCCGGTTAGTTTGCGGTGCCAGTGAATGGCGCTGAACGCTCGAACTATCTTATCTCTTTCTTTTAATTCCTACAGACTTCATGTAATCGAAGCGTTGTCCGCTTCGTTGTTCCGCTCGCCATTAATTTGCTATTCAGTTTGCTGCGGTGCCGGTATATCAGGTTAGACAGGCGCTTGTGTGTTCTTGCTGTTCCAGCAGGCAGGCGCTTGTTATCGAGATAGTTATATTGGTTATTGTCGGCCGCTTGTCTTATTAGTTTCGCGCCTGAATATGTAAATGAAATCAAATAGCTAGCAGCCATTCGTCTGCCCTGAACTTGGTGGGACGAACGTATGTTGAACTCTCTGCCTTAAGCTTATTCAAAAATCGTGACAGGTTCATTTTTTGTAGGGCCGCAATCATGTGAACTGTCTTCCATCTATCGACTAACGAGCGAAACAGGAGAAGACAAATGGCAGATAAAGGCAATATGAGCGTACGCGATGCAGGTCGCAAAGGTGGTAAAACCACTTCTGCCACTCATGACCATGAGTTTTATGAAGAAATTGGCCACAAAGGTGGCACTAAGGGAGGCCCGCGTGTGCGCGAGCTGATCGAGGAAGGAAAGAATGCGGAAAGCAACAACAGTAAAGAACAGTAAAGAGTAGCTGTTGTAGTCCATGAACTTATAGCGAGGAATTAGGAAATGGCCAATGAAGAGAAAGACGACGAGACGAGCGAAGAGCAAGGTACTGAAAAGGGCAGTATGAGTGTGAGCGAAGCCGGACGTAAAGGCGGTGAAACTCGGAAAGAGCAACTTGGCCCAGAAGGTTACTCTGAACTTGGCAAGAAAGGTGGTCAGCGGGTCCGCGAATTGGTCGAGGAAGGTAAGCGCTCTGAAGGTGAGGGCGAAGAAGGTGAAACAAGCGAAGGTGAAAAAGGCGGATCCTGACAAGTTATTCCTACAGCCAGAGGAGGTTCTCAAATGGCTAGCGATAAAGGCGATATGAGTGTGAGTGAAGCGGGCCGCAAAGGCGGTCAGGCGACTTCTGCGACTCATGGCCGCGAGTTCTACCAGAATATCGGTCATCAAGGAGGCGAGGCCGGCGGCAAGAAAGGCGGCCAGCGAGTGCGCGAACTCATCGAAGAAGGCAAGCGGGCTGAAGGTGAAAGCGACAGCGATCGTAAATGACGTTGTCGTTTCACGCACCCTATATCGATTCTTGGAGGAAGTACAAATGGCTAACACCGAGAAAGGCAATATGAGCGTCCGCGAGGCCGGTCAAAAAGGTGGTGAAATCCGCAAAGAACAACTTGGGCCAGAGGGTTATTCCGAACTGGGTAAGAAAGGCGGTGAAACCCGTAAAGAACAGTTAGGTTCCGAAGGGTATTCGGAGATGGGCCATAAGGGCGGTGAAACCCGTAAGGAACAACTTGGCCCGGAAGGTTACTCCGAGCTAGGCCAGAAAGGTGGCGAAGCCCGGAAGGAACAATTGGGCCCTGAAGGGTATTCGGAGTTGGGGCACAAAGGTGGCCAACGGGTTCGTGAACTGGTCGAAGAGGGTAAGAAGCAAGAGCAAGGTAAGAGCTGATTTCTTGCTTATATGCTTTTTATCGCAGGAGGTTTCTATGAAGCAAAGCCATGAAAAAAAGGATAGCGATAGTAGCGGTAGTGCCGACAAAGGCGATATGAGTGTTCATGACGCCGGTAAAAAAGGCGGGCAACGTGTTCGCGAATTGGTCGAAGAAGGTAAGCAGCAAGAACAGGACAAAGAGCAGGGTAAAAGTTAATTGCCTGATTCCTGAGGAGGTATGCATGAGTAGCGATAAAGGTAATATGAGTGTTCGCGAAGCCGGCCTAAAGGGTGGCGAAATCCGCAAGGAACAACTGGGTCCGGAGGGTTATTCCGAACTTGGCCAAAAAGGCGGCGAGGCGCGTAAGCAACAGTTAGGCGCCGAAGGCTACTCGGAGCTTGGCCACAAAGGTGGGCAACGAGTGCGTGAACTTGTCGAAGAAGGCAAAAGACAAGAAGGCGACAAAGAAGAGTAGTAACGCTGAATGCGGGGCTTTGTCCCCGCATTCTGTTATTCATACCGTCATTACTGTTATTTCTCGAATCAATCGAATACTGGAGGCAATTATGACCAGAGGAATGGGCGGTAGCTCTCCTTCGAATATTGCACATCATTTGAAAGGCATCGATTTCCCGGCGAGTAGAGAAAAGCTCCTGGAGTGCGCTCGGAACAATAATGCGGATCAGGAGGTTCAGCAGACGATCGAGCAAATGCCTGATACCCAGTACGGTGACATGGCTGAGGTAATGAAAGGTTATGGCGAAGTGCATTGATGCCGTGTTATCCGCCCCAGGGGCATCGCATTGACGCTGGGGCGCGTGATGGGTATAACCGCGCGTCTGTGCATTTACGGTTATTTTCCCCATGAGCTTCAGTCCGCTTATTCGTCAATTGATCGATTCTCTGCGTATCCTACCGGGTGTGGGACAGAAAACTGCCCAGCGCATGGCCTTGCAGATGCTCGAGCGCGATCGTGGGGGCGCTTTGCGTTTGGCCCAGGCATTGACCCAGGCCATGGAAGGGGTAGGGCATTGCAAGCAATGTCGCAGCCTCAGCGAAGATGAGGTTTGTCAGCTGTGTCTCGATTCGCGTCGCGACGACAGCCTGCTTTGCGTGGTGGAGGGACCGATGGATGTCTATGCAGTGGAGCAGACCGGTTTCCGGGGCCGTTATTTCGTGCTCAAGGGCCACCTTTCCCCGCTCGATGGCCTTGGGCCGGAAGCCATCGGTATTCCCGAATTGTTGGCGCGGGTAGAGAACGGTCGTTTCAGCGAAGTGATACTGGCGACCAACCCTACAGTGGAAGGCGAAGCGACAGCCCATTACATTGCACAACTACTTGCCAACAAGGGCTTGATCGCCTCGCGCATTGCCCACGGCATGCCGCTGGGTGGCGAGTTGGAGTTGGTCGACGGCGGAACCCTGGCGCATTCGATTGCCGGGCGTCGGCCGATCCAACTGTAAGGCGCACCTCCTAGACGCTTTTCAGCGATACGCTCCAGAAAACCTCAATTCCAGACTGCGCTGCCGGAATTCCCGTAGTCGAGAATGCCCTGGTGTATGGCGTAATCCCCACCTTGTAAACCAAGCAAGCGCTCGGTATTTTCCCTGAAAACCTCAGCGGAAACTGCTCATGTCTGCTTATCAAGAATATTTCGATGACTCCCACCAGTTGGTGCGGGATTCGGTCAGACGTTTTGTCGAGCGGGAAATAGCCCCTGCCATCGACGCGTGGGAAGAGGCCGAGGAGTTCCCGCGAGCGCTATATCTCAAGGCTGGTGCTGCCGGCATTCTCGGTATCGGCTATCCGGAGTGTTACGGGGGCAGCCACGAGGGCGACGTTTTTGCCAAGGTCGCGGCCAGTGAAGAGTTGATGCGTTCCGGCTCGGGTGGTCTGGTGGCAGGCCTGGGGTCTCTCGATATCGGCTTGCCGCCGGTGGTGAAGTGGGCGCAGACCGATGTGCGGGCGCGCGTCGTACCGCAAGTGCTGGCCGGCGAAAAAATCATGGCGCTGGCGGTGACCGAACCGTCGGGCGGTTCCGATGTGGCCAGCCTGAAAACCCGCGCAGTGCGGGATGGCGACTTCTACCGGGTCAGCGGCAGCAAAACCTTTATCACCAGCGGCGTGCGCGCCGACTATTACACGGTCGCGGTGCGCACGGGGGGCGAGGGTTTCGCTGGCATCAGCTTGCTGCTGATCGAGAAAGACACGCCGGGCTTCAGCGTTGGCCGCAAGTTGAAGAAGATGGGCTGGTGGGCCTCGGACACCGCCGAACTGTTCTTCGACGATTGCCGCGTGCCGGCAACCAACCTGATCGGCGCGGAGAACATGGGCTTCGCCTGCATCATGGCCAATTTCCAAAGCGAGCGGTTGTCGCTGGCGATCATGGCCAATATGACGGCACAACTGGCGCTCGAAGAGTCGCTTCGCTGGGCCAAAGAGCGTGAAGCGTTCGGCAAACCGATTGGAAAGTTCCAGGTGTTGAAACATCGCTTGGCGGAAATGGCCACCCAATTGGAAGTGTCCCGCGAATTCACCTATCGCCAGGCTGCGAAGATGGCGGCGGGCAAGAGCGTGATCAAAGAAATTTCCATGGCCAAGAACTTTGCCACCGATATCGCCGATCGGCTGACCTACGATGCGGTGCAGATCATGGGTGGCATGGGCTATATGAGGGAAAGCCTGGTCGAGCGTCTTTACCGCGACAACCGTATTCTTTCCATCGGCGGTGGCTCGCGGGAAATCATGAACGAGATCATCAGCAAGCAGATGGGGATGTAATTCGCGAAACCCCGCCCAAAAAATAAGCCCCGCATGTGCGGGGCTTATTTTGAACAGGGCAGGGGGACTTAAGCCACCTGTACCTCTTCAGCCTGCATGCCTTTCTGACCACGAGCGGCAACGTAGGTCACGGTTTGGCCTTCTTTCAGGCTTTTGAAACCGTCGCTCTGGATTGCTTTGAAGTGCACGAACAGATCATCGCCGCCGTTAGTCGGGGTAATGAAGCCGAAGCCCTTCTCATCGTTGAACCATTTGACGGTGCCAGTTTCGCGATTAGCCATGATGTTTCTCTTAAATCGATACGAATTTGCAGTGCCAGAGTAATCATGGCACCTATGCGGTTTTGCTGATAACTACAGTTCAGCTCGACCATTCTAGGCCGTTTTTATGACATGTGCTGGTATTGCAGAAAATTAGCTGTGATTTACGTGCAAATCAGTCGGCATTTTTCGAGTGTTTCCCGCTTGCAGCGCCCGCTGCGTCGAGTCGAATAAACCACCCCGCTCTCGACAATAGTGCCAAGAGACTCGTCAGAATGACTTTTGCAAGTTATCGCGCAAAGCGATCAGCTGTTCTTTGAGCGACATCAATTGCTCGACCGACTGCCCGCTGGCGTTGACGATGCAACTGGGAATGGACTTGGCCTCTTCGTGCAGGGCGCGACCTTTATCGGTCAGATACAGCTCGACCACGCGCTCGTCGACCCGGCTGCGGGTGCGTTTGAGCAGACCTTCGGCCTCCAGGCGCTTGAGCAAGGGTGTGAGGGAGCCCGGGTCGGTCAGCAACCGCGCGCTGATATCGCCCACGGTGATGCCGTCGCCTTGCCACAGCACCATCATCGCCAGGTACTGTGGGTAGGTCAGGCCAAGCCGTTGCAGCAGCGGTTTGTACACCTTGGTCATCAGCAATGAAGAGGAATACAGGGCGAAGCAAAGCTGGTTATCGAGCAACAGGTCGGTACAGACGTCTTGCGTGGCCATCGGGGGCTCCGGGAGCAAGTAAAGGGCAGCGACAATTTATCGCGCTAACTACCCTTATGCCAACTAAGGCGCGACCGTTGTCAGGCCTGGGCACAGGCTTCAGCTCTTCATGTTGTCCAATCGCTGGGGTTTGTCGTCCGCAGGCTTGGCCAGGTTGTAATGTTGAAACGCCTGAGCGATGGTCGCGCGCAATTGTTCGTCGTTCCAGGGCTTGGTGAGGAATTTGTAAATGGCCCCTTGGTTGATTGCATCGGTTACCGACTTCAAGTCGGTATAGCCGGACAGCACGATGCGGATAGTGTCGGGATAGAGGTCCTTGACCCGGCTGAGGAATTCGGTGCCGTTCATTTCCGGCATGCGTTGGTCGGATAGGATCACCTGCACATCGTGTTTCGCCAGTAGGGCGAAGGCGTCCTGGGCACGGTTGGCGGTGAGGATGTGATAGCCGTCGCGACGCAACACGCGGGCGAGGGCGCGCAGAATATTCTCCTCGTCGTCGAGCAACAGCAGGGTCTGCTTATTGGTATCGTCCGCGCTGCCGGGCAAGGGATTGCTATATAGCTCGTCCTGTTGCCGGAGGAAGATGTCAAGCTTGGCCAGCGGCATGGGTTTGGCGAAGTAAAAGCCCTGGAATTCATCGCAGTGGCTCTTCTTAAGGAAGGCGAACTGCGGTTCGGTTTCCACCCCTTCGGCGATCACTTTGAGCTTGAGGTGGTGGGCCATGGAGATGATGCCCTGGGTAATGGCCGCATCGTTGCGATCGCTGATGACCTCCTGGACGAACGAGCGGTCGATCTTCACTTTGTCTACGGGTAGGCGCTTGAGGTAGTTCAAGCTGGAGAAGCCGGTGCCGAAGTCGTCGATGGCGATGCGCACGCCGAGCGATTTCAAGGCATGCAAAGTGAAGATGGCGCGCTCGGCATTATCCAGCAGAACGGTTTCGGTGATCTCCAATTCCAGGTGATCGGCGGGGAGGCCGGCCTGGTCGAGGGCCGCTTGCACGGTCTCGACGAAATTGCTGCGCTGGAATTGCACGGGCGATATGTTCACCGCCATCACTCCATTGGGATAGCCTTGGTCGATCAGCTTGCGTGCGGTCTTGCAGGCGGTGCCGAGTACCCATTCGCTGAGCGGGATGATCTGTCCGGTGTCCTCGGCGAGGGGTACGAACTGGGCCGGCGAGATAAACCCCTGCTCGGCGTGCTGCCAGCGCAGCAGGGCTTCATAGCCGATGACCCGGCCGCTACGGCCATCGATTTGCGGTTGGTAATAAAGCTCGAAGGCCTCGGCTTCGATGGCTTTTTGCAAGGCGTTGCGCAGGGTCACGCGCTCGCTGACCTTGAGGTTGAGGTCTTCGGTATACCACTGGTAATTGTTACGGCCTTGCTGTTTGGCCTTGAACATCGCCAGGTCGGCCTGTTGGATCAACAGCATGGGGTCTTCGACATTTCCGTCGCTTAGGGTGATACCGATACTGGCGGTGATATGCAGTTCGATTTTGGCGATTTTGTAGGGCCGCGCGATGCTTTCGATGACCCGGTCGACGACCAGCAATACGTCCTCTTCGCGGGCGAGGTCGGGCAGAATCACCACGAATTCGTCGCCGCCCAGGCGTGCTACGGTATCGCCCGGACGTATCTGTTGATTCATCCGCCGTGCGACTTCGATCAGGATCTGGTCGCCGACCCCGTGGCCCATGCTGTCGTTGATCGGCTTGAAACCATCCAGATCGATGAACATCACCGCCAGGCTGCGGCTGTAGCGGCGGCTGATTTGGCAGCCCTGTTTCAGGCGGTCTTCCAGTAGCGAGCGATTGGGCAGGCCGGTGAGCACGTCATGACTGGCGTTGTAGGCCAGTTCGGATTCGTAGCGCTTCTGCTCGGAAATATCGCTCAGTACGCCGATAAAGTGAGTGATCTTGCCGTCTTCATTTGGCACCGGTGCGATATACAGATCGTTCCAGAACGGGGTGCCGTCCTTGCGGAAGTTACGCAAAACCACATGGCTGTCGCGTTGTTCCGCCAGGCCTTGGCGAATTTCACCGATGCCCACTTGCTCGCGCTCCTGGCCTTGGAGAAACCGGCAGTTCTGGCCGAGGGCTTCGCTGGCGCTGTAGCCGGTTATGCGTTCGAAGGCCGGGTTTATGTAGATGATCGGTAGGTCGTCGGCTTCCGCATTGCAAATGATCGCGCCGTTGTAGCTGGCTTCCAGGCTGCGTTTGAGTAGGCGTAATTGTTTATCCGCTTCCTTGCGTGCGGTGATATCGCGAAACGCCACGACCCAGCCGAGCGGACCGCTGTCGTCCAGCAATGGTGCGCTGTCGTAGGCGATATACCGCTCGCCTTTGTGCTTGAGCGGCAGGTTTATCTCGCCATGTTGATTGCTTTCGATACCATCGAACGACAACGGTAGAAAGTCAGTCAGGGGTTGGCCGAGCAATATTTGTGGGGGGCGACCGAGCAAGTCGGCGGCGGCGGGGTTGATAAAACTCAGCCGGCCTTGGCGGTCGATCGCCAGCAAGCCCTCGGCAATGCTGTCGGTGATTGCCGAGGTGAAATCGAGTTGGCTTTTCAGGCGTCGTTCGCCGGCGAGCACGGCCTGCATCAGACGGTTGTTTTCCAACACCGAAACCGCCATCTGGGCGAATTGCTGGGTAATCGCCAGGTCGTTCTGGTCGAATTCGCCCAGGCATTTCTCGGTGAGTTGCAGCAGGCCGATATTGTGTCCGGCGTAGTCTTTCAGCGGGGTGGCGAGCCAGCCTTGCATTGGTGGGTGACGGTGCTCTTGTCGGTTAAGCACGCTCCAGCGCGGATGTTGTTCGAGTTGCGCGTGAGTGAGCACGATCGATTGCTGAATTTCGCAGGCAAGGCTATAGACACCATTGCCATCGTGCGGGGGCTCATAGCCCTGCCAATCGACATATTTCTCCGACAGCGAGAACGCGCCGATCGAGGTTGCCGCGTCTGTGCCCTGGAACAGGATCATGCTTGCCTGATGAGTCCCGATCAGCAGGCGCAGACGTTCAGCCATGTATTCGAGCAGCATCTGGCTGTCCATGATACTGTTGATGTTGACCGCGGTTTCGCTCAGGCCCCGTAGCAACTCGGCCTGGTGCTCGGAGCGTTGCAAGGTTTCGCGCAGAGCGCGGGTCATCTGGTTGCGCTCGCTGATGTCCTTGGCGATGCCGAAGACCCCGACGATCTTCTCGTCGACGATGATCGGTAGATTGGTCAGATCGATCTCCAACAACTTGCCATCGCGGGCACGGCAAGCCAATTCATAGTGCTGCGGTTGCCCCTTGAGCGCGGCCTTGATGCGCTCTTTGGCCTGTGGCAGATCGTCCTCGACGAGCATCAAGGAAATAGGCCGGCCGAGCACTTCCTCCTCGCTGTAGCCCGAGAGCTTGCAGCCGGCCTGGTTCATGCCGGTGTAGCGGCCCGCCAGGTCGAAGGAGAATACCGGGTCGGGATTGAAGGTGAAGAGCGAGCGGAAGCGTTGCTCGCTTTCCTGCAAGCGCAAACGGTCGTGCTGGCGCTCGATGGCGATGGCCGCCAATTGACCGAGGGTGCCGATCAGTTGCAGGTGGTCGTCGTCGGGCGATTTGGGCTCGCGGTTATAGATCGCGAAAGTGCCGAGTACATCGCCATGGGGGGAGATCAGCGGAATCGACCAGCACGCGCGCAAACCATGTTCCAAGGCCAGAGGGCGCAACGTCTGCCAGCACGGGTCGCTAGCGATATCGTCGGATATCACCAGTTGCCGGCGATAGATCGCAGCGCCGCACGAACCGGCGGATGGATTTATGCCTAGGCTCTGCAGGGTCTGGATATAGGGCGGCGGCAGGTTCGGTGCGGCACCGACAATCAAATGTTGTTGGTCCTTGTCGACCAGCATCACCGAGCATGAGGTATTGGTGGCTTGCGATTCGCCCAGCAAGCAAATGGTCTTGAGTGTTTCCGCCAGCGCTTGATCGGTGGAAATCATATTGAGAATGTCGCGCTGATCCTCCGCATAGGCCTCGTTTTGCAGCAGGCGGGTTATGTCGTGAGCTACGCACAGCAGCGTGTGCTCGCTTTTCGACCACCAGCCGGCGTACCAGAGCAGGTTGGCACTGGTACCGTCCTTGCGTCGGTAGCAGTTACGAAAACCATGGAGCGATTCTCCGGCCATGACCGCTTTGGACATGGTCTCGGTGCGCTGGCGGTCTTCGGGTACGACGAATTGCAGATAATGCTGGCCCAGCATCTCTTCGGGGGTAAAACCGAGTATGGCAGCCGACGAGGGGCTGACTTGAGTGAAATGGCCCTGCTCATCGATCGAACAGAGCAGGTCCATCGAATAATCGGTGATCCGCTGGTTGAGCTCTTGCAGATCGGCTTGGCGTTGCAGGCTTTGTTCCAGCTCCTGGTTGCTGCGCCGTAAATGCTGAGCGTGTTCGATGGCCACATGCGCCAGGCGCTGGCTGATCATCAGAAAGAAGCTGAACGCCAGGCCGAGCAACATCAGTAGGTTTGGCAGAAAGCCGCCTGCTTGCGTCGAAGTGGGCTTGCTGCGAAAGCTGACCAGGCGCCAACTGTTGTCGCCGGCCTGAATGAGCTCTTCGCCCACTTGGCTCGGAGGGGCCTTGGTATCGGGGGGCACCGTGTCGTAGAGCAACTGCTGATCCTGATAAACCTTCACGCCGAAGCCGCCGAGCCCGGTATCCAAACCCTCTTGCAGGGTAAGGCTGAGGTCCAGACTGGCAACCAATATCCAGTTGGAGTCGGGCATTAGCAGGCGGATCGCCAACAGGCTGTGCGGGCCAGGGGTGCTGTATGCCTCGCTGATATGCGATTTTGCATCGGCGGGGATCTGCTGCAACCATTCGCGCAATTCAGGTTGTTCGAGCAGGTTTTGCAGGTGCTCGACGGCGTTATCGCCACGACCGGTAACCCCGCGCGTGCGCAGTTGATCGTCCAACAGGGCGACTACTTCGATGTCGGAAAAATCCCGTAGATAGCCGCGACTCTCCTGCTGCCATTGGGGTTCGGGTGGGAGGCCCTCTTCCCGCCAGTGTTCGGCGGTACGCTGGAGCAGCGTGCTGCGGTTGTTCAGAACGCCGGCGATGGAGCCTTGCAGTTTGGACAGCAGCAAGTCGTTCTGTTGGGCGCTGGACTCGATGCCTTGCAAATGCAGGAGATACCAGCCGCCACAGGTCAGCAGAACTCCCAGGGCGCCGGTTAGCAGGCTGTTACGGTCGAACAGGTGGCCACGATTGGGCAGCAATCGGATCAGGCACAGCAGGCCAAGGCCGATGCACAGGGTGAAGAGATTGGCCGTGCTGTTGATGTTGTACTTATAGCCGAGGCGCCATTCGCTGAGGTTCGGCAGCCAGGTCGATAACAGCGACAGGCCGGCAAGCGCGATCACGGCCACGCCGATGGCGTTGCCGAGGCGCTTGCCCCAAGAGCCCCGGCGATAGCTCAACAAACCGATGGCGATTAGGCAGAAGGCCAGGGCCAAAGGGGAACGCATCCGCCGAAACCCGCTGAGCACGGAATAACCGGGCTCCCCGCTCGGGAACAGGAAGGTGTGGATCAGTGTATAAGCGCCGACCCCGAGCAACAGGGTGAGGGCATATCTGGCCAGGTGCGGCTGCTGATAAATGCAACCGAATAGACCCACCCCCAGCAATATGGCCGCCAGGGCGGCATCCGGTAGCAGTACGATCTGAGCGGCGCTGGGCATCGGTAGCAGGATGTAGCCCGATAGACTGATAACCCCCAGAGCCAACATGGCGCAGGCCTGGATATGCAGGAAGGCCTGATAAATCATGTGACGGGTTCTAATATCCATCCCTGAATCCTGTGATCTATAGAGGATGCCGCGTGAGGGAGCTGTGGATCATGGTGCCGCCTGCGGATCGTCGAGATCGTCGAGCAATACCGCGCCGTCGTCGTCACGGGTCACCCGGGTAATGCCTGGATGTTCGGCCTCCAGGCGCAACAGTTCGTGTCGCTGACGCTCGATAGCGCTCTGTTGCTGGCGTAATTGCACGAGCAGTCGCTGATTTTCGTCGCGTAATAGATACATATCGATGGCGCCACGTACCGCGGTTTCGATCTCGAGGTCTTCCCAGGGTTTGGAGATAAAGCGGTAGACCTCCGCCTGGTTGATGGCTTGCATCATCGATTGCCGGTCGAAATGCCCGGTCAGCAGTATGCGTACGGCATTGGGCTGGCGCTGTTTGGCGAATTGCAGGTAGGTGACGCCATCCAGATGCGGCATTTTCAGATCGGAAATGATCACTGCATAGGTGTGCGCGGTCAGTGCCTCCAGCGCCTCCTGCACATCGGTGAAGGCATGCACCTCCCAGTCATGGGGGCGGAGCATCCGTTGCAGGGTCTTGAGAATCTGCGGTTCGTCGTCCAACAGCTGAATCTTGATCATGGCGCTTTCTCCGTGGCGAGGGTGGCATCCTCGGCGGTGCGGACAAACAGGGTGTAATGACCATTTTCACTGGCTTCGAAGGCGATCAGTTTATCGATGAGAAGGGCGTTCAGCGGTTTGCCCTCGTTGAGCAGGAGCATGCCGCTGTCGGCATACAGGTTGCGGGCGAGCACCATGCCCGGTTCCAGGCGCCGGGTATCCAGGGCGAGGATGCTCGGGTCGGCCAGGATCACATCGGGCGCCAGTTCGGTGCACAGCGAAACGAATTTTTCGCAGAGCTCCGGATCGTAGAGGCGACCGCTGTATTTGTTGATCAGCAGCAGCGCTTCGTCGCGGCTCAGTTTGCGCTCGAGAATGATCCCGCGTTGCAGTTCGATGAAGTCCACCGCCAGCTTCAGCAGGCGCGAACCGAAAGGCGTGGCTTCGCCCTTGAGACGATCGGGGAAGCCGCTGCCGTCCCAGCGTTCCTGATGGTGGCGGATCAGGCGCGCGGCATCCTGCAAGGGTTCCAGGGTCATCAGCAGGCTTTCGCCTTGCACCGGATACTGCCGATGGCGTTCGCGCTCCTCCTTGTACAACAGATCGGAAGGGCGATTGAGCAACTGATCGTCCCAGGTCAGCTTGCCCACGTTATAGAGCGCGGCGGCCATGGTCAGGTCGCGGCTCGGGCCGGTGCCGAGGCCGTGTTGCTCGGCGTAGGCGCGCACCAGGGCGATGACTTGGGTATTGGTCTGTTTGTCCCGCGGGATACGTTGGTTGACCAGGCTGGAAAACACCTCGGTTGCCGTGACGTAGCTGCGCTTGAGCTCCTCGTAGGCCAGGTCGAGCATGTCGGCGGTTTGCTCGAGCTCCGAAGTACGCGCCAGAACCCGTTGCTCGAGGGTGGCGTTGAGCTCCTGCAGGCGTTGGTTCTGTTCTTGCGCCAGGGCTTCCAGACGAATCCGCTCGCGTTCCGAGTGCTGGTAGGCGAGGGCCTGTTGAATGGTCAGGCGCAGTTCGTCATCGACCCAGGGTTTGCTGATGTAGCGGTATATCTGCCCCTGGTTGATGGCGCGGATGGTGGTGCTGATATCGGCATAGCCGGTAAGCAGGATGCGCATGGTCTTCGGCCATTGCTTCTGCACTTCGGCGAGTAGGGTGGCGCCATCCATGCCGGGCATGCGGGCATCGGAAATCACCAGGTCGACCGGTTGTTTACGCAGTATTTCCAGGGCCTGCTCGCCGCCGTTGGCGATCTGCACGCTATAGGGCTGGCCCCTCAGCACGCGGCGCAGGCTGCTGAGGATATTTTCTTCATCGTCCACCAAAAGCACGCTAGCGATGGCGGCAGTGCTCGATTCATTCATAGTGACCGGTGTCTTCCATGGTGAGTTGCTCGGCGGGTTGCAGAACTGGCAGCCAGACACGGAAGCGTGTGCCCTCGCCAGGCGTGCTGAATACTTCGATGCGGCCGTTGTGTTTGCGGATGATGTTGTACGAAAGCGACAAGCCGAGGCCGGTGCCTTTGCCTACCGGTTTGGTGGTGAAGAAGGGTTCGTAGATGCGGTTGAGCAGGTGCGGTGCGATACCTTGCCCGGTGTCCTCGACCTCGAGCCAGACCCAATCGCCCTCATGGCCGCTGCGCAGGGTGATGCGGCCGAACTGTTCGATGGCATGGGCGGCGTTGATCAGCAGATTCATGACGACCTGGTTGATCTGCGACGGCATGCATTCCACTTCCGGCAACTCGCCATATTCCTTGATCACCTCGGCTTTGTACTTGAGTTCGTTATTGACCACGTTAAGCGTGGTGTCCAGGCCGCGATGCAGATCGGCCTGGCGGAATTCGTCCTCTTCGATATGGGAAAAATCCTTGAGTGACGTGATGATTTTCTTCACGCGCTCGATGCCGTCCTCGGATTCGCCGATCAGGGCTTCGACATCGCTGCGGATGTAGTCGTATTCCATGCTGCGTTTGAGTTGGCGCAGTTCGTCGAGGTCGGCGGCGCCATCCACGGCATCGATGATTCGCAATAGGTCGTGGACGTAACCGGCGAGCGTTTTCAGGTTGGAGAACACGTAGCCTATCGGGTTGTTGATCTCGTGGGCGACCCCCGCGGCGAGCTGGCCGATGGCGGCGAGCTTTTCCGATTGCAGGAGCTGGGCATTGGCTTTTTCCAGCTTCTTGATCAACTGGTCCTGCTCGATTTGCTTGCCGCTCAGGGCATTGAGCGCCGCATCCAATTGCTCGTTGGAGCGCGCGAGCTCCGTGGTGTCGTATAGCAACAGGCCGAAGCACGGTTGCTCGTCGAGGCCGCGGAAGGGGAACAACAAGGTGCTTTGCAGCATCAGCGGTACCGCCTGCCCGGAAGCATTGAACGGCAGGTGAATGAGATAGGGGTTCTCCCGCCACTGGGTATTGACGTGTTCGCCATGGTCGCGCGCACGCGCGAGCATCTTGCTCAGATGCGGCGTGTCGGCTTCAGGAAAAACGCTGGTCAACGGCTGTTGATGGGCCTGCAGCAACGACTTGCCACTACACTGGCTGATAAAGCGGTTCCAATATTGAATGCGCAGGTCCGAGTCGAGAATGATTACGCCGATTTCAACGTGTTCAACTAGAGCGCTGGCCAAATCATTTTGGCGGCTGTCCATGGCTAGCTCCATGTGATGTATTGTCGTGAGGTGGTTCGCGTTTTATGACTTCGAGTATTGACTAGGAATTGGCGCCTGTATATTGGCGTGGCCGCCATTTGTTTTCTTTACTTTCACCCTGTTCATCGTTCAGGTTAGCCCATGGAACATGATTCAGCGGATGATTCGGTCATCCAATACCATTTCGAATTTGCCGATGGCCGCAGCTGGCAGCATCGGGTCGATCTCGCCCTCGAATCCGCCGCCGAGCAGTCGCCCGAGGCCTTGCCGGAGTGGACCCGTCTCGGCTCGCAGCAATGCGGCCATTGCCCGTTGCGCGAAGCCGATTCGCCCCATTGCCCATTCGCCGTAGCGCTGCTCGAACCGGTTAAGGTGTTGGCGCAATTGCCATCCTACGAGGCCGTCGCGGTGCAGGTGCTGTGGCGCGGGCGGGACATCCGCCAGCGCACCACGCTGCAGCGTGCCTTTGGCTCCTTGCTCGGGGCCATAGGGGCGAGTTCGGGCTGCCCGCACACACGCCTGCTGAAGCCGATGGCGTGGTTCCACCTGCCGTTCAGCAGCAGCGACGAAAGTCTCTATCGGATATTCGGTACTTACTTGCTCGGCCAATACCTGCGTCAGCAGAGAGGGCTGGAGCCGGATTGGACGTTGAGCGAACTGCGTGCGCTCTATCGCAACCTGCGCCAGGTCAATCAGGGGATGACCAAGCGCTTGCGGGGCGCGGCTCTGGAGGACTCCGGGCCGAACGGCATGATCCTGCTCGACTTGCTGGCCGCGGATACGTTGTATTCGCTGGATCAGTACGACGGCGAGTTGGACCGTTTCTTCGAGGCATTTTTTCACTAGGCGGGTGAGTGTCTGTAAGCTGCGTTTTTCTGCCGTTTTTCTGCCGTTTTTTGTCGTGTCCAGTCGGCCTCATACTGCCTAAGGATTGTGAATGATCGAAGCCACCTGGATTGCCTTCGCTTTTGTCATGGGTTTGGGTGCTCGTTCTGTCGGTCTGCCGCCTTTGGTCGGTTATTTGGGCGCAGGCTTCGCCCTGGCCGGCTTTGGCGATCTGATCGGGATTGGGCCACGCGACAGCGCAGCTTTGGCGCATATCGCCCATCTAGGCGTGCTGCTGTTGCTGTTCACCGTGGGCCTGAAATTGAAGTTGGGCAATCTGCTGCGCCGCGAGGTAATCGGCGGCGGTTTGCTACATTTCGCCATTTCCAGCCTGGTTTTTCTCCCGGCGATTCTGTTGCTGCTCGACCTGCCTTGGCAGCAGGCGTTGCTGCTGGCCATCGCCTTGTCGTTCTCCAGCACCGTGCTGGCGGCCAAAGTGCTCGAGGGTAAGCGCGAACTGCGCGCGTTCCACGGACGGGTGGCGATAGGCGTGCTGATCATCCAGGATCTGATCGCCCTGGCGGTCATGAGCCTGGCGGCTGGCGAATTACCTTCGCCCTGGGCTTTGGCGCTGTTCGCCTTGCCGTTGTTGCGCCCGCTGCTGTTCCGCCTGCTCGATGCCAGCGGCCATGAAGAGTTGATGGTGCTGTTGGGCCTGTTGTTGGCGCTGGTGGTCGGTGGCTACGGTTTCGAGCAACTCGGTCTCAGCTCGGAACTGGGCGCTTTGGCGTTCGGCGTCATGCTGGCCGCGCATAAGCGGGCCACCGAGTTGTCCAATTCGCTATGGAGCATCAAGGAAGTATTTCTGGTCGGATTCTTCCTGCAAATCGGCATTGGCGGGCTGCCGGATGCCCATGCTCTGGCGTTCGCCGGGGCGATGGCGCTGCTGCTGCCACTCAAAGGTCTGTTGTTTTTCTTCCTGTTCCTGCTGTTTCGCCTGCGCGCGCGCAGCGCCTTTCTCAGCAGCGTAAGCTTGACCAACTACAGCGAGTTCGGCCTGATCATGGCCAGTATCGTATTGCCACAATGGATGATTCCGCTGGCCATTACTGTGGCGCTCTCGTTCGTCATTTCGGCACCCCTGAACCGGATCGCACACCCCTTGTACGAGCGCCTGGCCAGGCGGCTCATTCCCTTGGAGCGGGATATCCGCCACCCGGACGAGCAGCCGATATCCTTGGGCGATGCGCGGGTTCTGGTCATGGGCATGGGGCGAACCGGCCGGGCGGCTTACGATCGCTTGCAAGAAGCAGGTCTCAAGGTCGTCGGCCTCGATTCGGACCCCGTGGTCATCGAGTTCAGCAAGCGGGCCGGGCGTCGGGTGTTGTTCGCCGACGGCGAAGACCAGATGTTCTGGCAGCACCTGGATATGCCCATGGCCGAGGCGGTGATCCTGGCGCTCAACGATGCCGAGGCGAAAATCATTGCCACCCGTAAGCTGCGTGAGCGTGGTTTTAACGGTTTGGTGGTTTCCCATGCCCTGTAC